>JAILRX010000052.1 GCA_024697985.1 Treponemataceae bacterium
ATCTGGGGGTGCTCGTTCGCTAGCGCGAACATCGAGTTTTCGCAATACGAAAACTCGCAGGTCATATTAAGGCGCGATGTTTTAAATCGGTACGATTTAAAACTCGGTGTCAGTCGTTAGACTGACGAGGGTCCCGCAGCCGTTGCATGAATTTCTCTTCCTCCGGGAGCATTTTTTTTGGGAGAAACTCTGTTGTACGTGCGTTTTTTGATGACACTTGTACATTTTAATTTTTTTCGCTAAACTATCTCTAACTAATTTTGTAAACGTATTTTTTTTGGAGATATAAAAAATGGGTGTAGTTGGTATTATTTTATTGGTTGTTTTTGTTATCGTTTGTATCCTGATGGTTGCAATTGTTCTTGTTCAGGATGAAGAAGGTAACGGACTCGGAGGACTTTTGGGTGGATCAAGTTCTGTAACTTTCGGTTCTAAATCGTCAAACGTCCTTACTAAGACAACTTACGTTCTTGTACTTTTGTTTTTCCTTATTACTTTTGCATTGGCTTTCGTAAACAAAGCTCCTAAATCAAAATCTCTTGATAATGCCGTACAGCAGACTCAGGAAGTAACTGCAGAAGAACAGGGTGACTGGTTCAAAAGTGGAGAAGCAGCTCCTGCAGAGATGAACGCTCTTCCAGAAACAGAATCTGCTGAATAATCTGCCACTCAAATTGGGGGAATGGTGACTTTTTCAGAAGCCTTAAAACCAAATCTTATCAAATCCGATTTGGAAAATACCGACAAGCTGGGCGTATTCAAGGAAATGGTCCAGCTTTTGGTAGATAATTATCCTCAGTTGGACAAAGTGGTTCTTTTATCCTCAATTTTGGAAAGAGAATCTCAGATGTCAACAGGGATAATTACACACATCGCTATTCCCCACTGCCGTCTTTCAGGAGTTGATAACTCGCTTGTATGCCTTGGTGTTTCCAAAAAAGGCATCGATTATGGTTCCCTCGACTCCGAACCTGTCTTTATCGTTCTGATGATGGTCGCTTCAAGTGAAGGTTCCGACTCTCATCTTTCACTTTTGAAAAATCTTTCGCTCATGGCTAATGTTGATGATTTTATCGATGAAATCACGACTTGTGAAAATTCCCAGGAAATTTACGAATCTTTGCAGAAATTCGAAAAAATGGCGCTGGGTGATCAATAGCCGGGTGATCAATAAAAAAAAATGGAAGATTGCTACAAGATTTTAGGTGTAAGTCCTAAAGCTACTGCTAGTGAAATCAAAAGCGCTTACCGCAAAAAAGTAAAAGCCCTTCATCCTGATATGACATCAGGGTTATCACCTGAAGAAAAAGAAAAAAACGTTGCGGAATTTCAAAAAATCCTTCGTGCATACGAGGTTTTATCGGACATCAAGCAGCGCTCCCTCTTCGACGCTTCCTATGCAGCCTGGTCAGAATTTACCTATCATAAAAAACATACTGATTCATTCGATTACAGAACCTGGCTTTTGGAAAATGGTGATGAGGAAAGTTTGAGCAAGCTCATCTTTTTTGACGTCATGCATAACCGCGAGGACGAAGCCGTCGAGTATTTCAAGAAACTCAATTCATCGCGTTTCGGATATTCACTTTCCCGCTATTTTACCCGCGAAGATTTTATGGATTATGGCTACATCCTCTGCGAGGAGCTCATCATCAGGCTTGAATATTACGATGCCATCCTTCTTCTTGAACAGATTATTCGAATGGAATATAGTTATACATATTTCAATTTATTTTTTCCTGAAGTTTTGGATCTTGCCCGAAGCGTTTTGAAAAAGCACATCGCCGGTACCATCAGTGACGAACTTGCAATTGATGTGTTTGAAAGGGCTCTGGAACTTGGTTTTGGAAAAAAGGATGATGCGTTCTTCCTGGCTCGAATTGCGGAATGCTATTACAGGATGGGAGACGTGCCGACAGCAGAAATCTGTGCTCAGAAGGCTTATGAGTTTGATCCTGCCGTCTATGTTAATTTAGGAAAATGAAACGTCAAGTTTTTTTAATGAGGTTGATATAATGATACGATTAAAGAATGAGAAGCAGATTGATGGAATTAGAAAATCTTGCAAACTTTTAGCCCAGATGTTCGACGAAATCATTCCTCAGATTCATGCAGGAATGACAACCTACGATATTGACCAGCTTGCAGTAAAATTTATCAAGGCCCATGGCGGAACTCCTGCCTGGTATTCCTGTGATTTTCCAGGAGCCCTCTGTATTTCAGTAAACGATGAGGTCATCCACGGAATCCCTTCAAAACATAAGCGAATCAAGGAAGGCGACATCGTTTCCCTCGATGGCGGAATTGACCTTGACGGCTATATCAGCGATTCGTGCCGAACAATTCCAATCGGAAAAGTAAGCAAGGAAGCTGAAGACCTGATGGAAATCACAAAAAAAGGATTGATGGCCGGAATTGCAGCCTGCAAGGTTGGAAACCGAATCAGTGATATTGCCAATGCCGTTTCTTCGACAGTTGGTGCAAAATACGGAATCGTTACCGATTACTGTGGACACGGAGTTGGTCTTGAAGTTCACGAAGACCCGAATATTCCGAACCTTTTCCTTGGCGGACCTAATCCTAGAATCCAGCCTGGAATGGTGCTCGCAATCGAACCGATGATCAACCTGGGAACAGGTGAGGTTGAGCTCCTCGATGATGACTGGACCGTAGTAACCGCTGACGGAAAAATTTCAGCCCATCAGGAACACACCGTTGCTGTTTTCCGCGACCACACTGAAATTCTTACCACTTTATAGTAAGAAAACTCACAATACATTTTGACGATGTAACTACTTCCTTGTTATATTTGTTTTATATATAAATGTAAAATTTATATGACCTGGAGGTAGAAGTGAAATCTTCTCAAAAATTTTTATCAATTTTCGCATTAATACTTTGCGTTCCAATTTTGTCCTGTGCCGGTAAATCCTCATCCAACGAAGTTCCTGCACCAAAAAAAGAAAGCTACCAGCATGTAACAGAAGTACCGAAAGAGTCCTTGAAAATCGTCGAGGCTTTTCAAAATCTGAACAGATATGTCGCAGATACAGTCCTTCAGTCCGTTGTCGAAGTTGATGTTGAAGAAATCAAGACTCGAAACGTTTCGCCAATTCCATTTTTCTTTTTCGGCGATCCTGAAGATGGAAACGGACTTCAGAAAGAATACAAGGCAGAAGGTCTTGGTTCTGGAGTCATCGTCCTTAAAGATAAAAACACCTATTATGTTCTGACAAACAACCACGTTGCCGGAAGCGCATCAAAGATTACGGTCAAGCTTTGGGATTCAAGGGAATTTGAATGCAAGCTTATCGGTCATGATGAAAGAAAGGATATCGCCTTGATTTCTTTTGAAAGCAAGGATGACATTCCTGTAGCAACCCTCGGAGATTCTGATTCGGTAAGAACCGGAGATTTCTGTTTTGCAATGGGAGCTCCACTTGGTTACAGCCAGAGCGTAACAAGCGGAATCGTCAGTGCCACCGGTCGAAGCGGCAGTGGAATCGGAAACATCAGCGACTTCATCCAGACTGATGCTTCAATCAACCAGGGAAATTCTGGTGGTCCTCTTGTAAACATCTACGGCGAAGTAATCGGAATCAACACATGGATTGCCTCAAGCTCAGGCGGATCTGTCGGAATCGGATTTGCAATTCCAATCAACAATATCAAAAAGGCTATTTCGGACTTCGTTTCTACCGGAAAAGTTTCCTACGGATGGCTTGGAGTTTCTCTCGTAGAAGCCGACAAGGACTTCCTTTCAGAACTCGGAATCGAAAATCAGAAAGGCGCCTTTGTATCACAGATTTTCTTGAATTCACCTGCCATCAAGGGCGGAATGCTTGCCGGAGACTACATCGTAAGCCTTAACGGAAATCCAGTACGTGATGTAAACCAGCTCGTTCGTGATGTTGGAGAACTGAAGGCTGATGAGATTGCAAAATTCGGCGTAATCCGAAACGGACAGAACGTCGCGCTCGAAGTTAAAATCGAGGGCAGGGAAGACAAGACCGTAAACGACTCTTCTAAACTGTGGCCGGGATTCTTCGTTCGACCTATCAGCGATAAGTACCGTGAAGATGCAAAACTTCCACGAACCGTTGAGGGCGTACAGATTTACAACGTACAGGCAAAGAGCCCTGCTGCAACTTTGAGGCTTCAGAACGGCGACATCATTACAGCGGTTAACGGTCGAAAGATTCATGATGTAAAGGATTTTTATGCCGAACTCAGTAACGAAACAAAAGAATGCTGGTTTGACATTTACACCATGGAAGGCCACAACATCGAAACTCAAAAGTTTAAGTTTTAAGCGGCTTTAAACTTAGGTCGGAACAACCGGCCTTGTATTTAGACCCAGAATTAACGGCATTTTTTTAGGTGAGTTTTTCGCTTAAGGAAATGCCGTTTAAAAAATATCTTGTCTGTCAATTCAATTTGCTATAAAATAACCTAATATGAACAAAGAATTTTTACCTTATGATAAAGTCAGAAACAATGCTTTGAAGATGGCTGACAAAATCTACAAAGATGGTTTCATCCCTGACGTAATTTTTGTTTCCTTGCGAGGTGGTGCCTATGTCGGCAACGTCGTAAGCGAATATTTTAAAATTGTTAGAAAAGACATTCACCCTGTTTATTATGCTGCAGTAGTAGCACGATCATATACTGATATCCGTGAAAATTCACAGCTCAAGGTTGATGGTTGGACTTACAGCCCTGATTACCTGAGGCATGGAGATAAAATCCTTTTGATTGATGATATTTTCGATACTGGAAATACAATCAACTATCTTGTGAATCTTTTGCTCGAAAAGGGCATTCCACGTAAGGATATCAAGGTTGCAGTTCACGATTACAAATACTGCACTTACAAGGAAACACAGCTTCCGATTCAGCCGGATTATTGGTGCCGAAAGTTCGACATAGCTAAAAAAGAAGATGACATGTGGATTCACTACATGAGTCACGAACTTATCGGTCTTACAAAAGAAGAATTGGAAGAGCATTACTACAAAGATGATCCAGAGCTGAAAGCGATTCTGGATCCATTGTTGGGCAACTAACTTTCAGGAAAAATGATGAATTCAGGTGATTTTGCAAAAAAACTAGTTTCTCGAATTTTGGCACTTCTTTTGTTGCTGTCGCCTGCTTTTTCCTATGACTATCTGGTAAGCCCGAAAGAAGGAAACTGGGCCAACTTTCAGACTCTTCTTATTGATGTTCCGGACGGTGCAACTGCCTTCTATTCTTTTACTGGAGACGATCCGCTTTTTTCCGGATTTGCCTACGATTCGCCAATCCTTCTTGAAATGGAAGGAAAGGTGAACTTGAAGATTGCAGTCGTAAAGGAAGATGGTTCTTCAGTCGAGGAATCTGTTTCGTTTTCAAGTGCGAAAGGCATTGCCCCGATTTTTGATGATCTTCACGAAAGTTCATCACCTGTTATTCCGGTAAACTATGAAATGCCTCTTACAATTCCTGAAAACATCCGCTATTCGATAGGGGATGATACGACTCCGTATCTTGCTGGCCGAAAACTTTCGGTTGCACAGGGCAATTCTTACGAAGAAGTTCTCCCTCTTATCCTCCAGGATAAGGATAAGCTTTATCGCTATATTATTTATACTGGTGATCTTCCTGAAACTAAGAAAAAATCAAAGAACTCGGAGGTTGTTACTCCTGTCGTTCGTGAAATGCACTCGACCGAGACTTTGAAAGAATACGCTTTGAATTCATGCCCTTTTACTCTGGAAGTTCGCCAGTGGAATTCAATCGTAATCAGTGCGCCTCAGAACATTTTTATTGCCCTTGATGAAGGCAACTGGCAGACTGGCGATTTCAGCCTCCGTCTTGACCGCGACACAGAACATCTTCTTTATTGGATTGATGTTAAACCATCTGATGAAGGCGAGGTTCAGAAGGAAAAATTTGTAAGCTTTGCCCGATTGCCTGCAAAACCTTCTCTTGTCGCTCAGCGAAACGAAGCTGATAAAACCGTCACTGTAAAAGTTTCTTCAGATGCATACAATCTTTCACTTGTCCAAAAGTTTGGATTCGGCAAACGGCTTTCCAAACGCTCCAATGAGTTTTTGCTCGACACGATTGAGGGCAACGAAATTTTTGATGAAGTGGATTTTGCCTGCTACTTTGATGAAGTTCTTCAGGGGACTGTTTCTTGCAATGTTGAAATCGACAGAAAAAATCCTGTTTCACCAAAGTTCAACTCATCTGCAAAAACTCTTTTTGTTCGAAATGATGTGGATCTTTCCATTGAATCGAATGATGATGTCTATGTTTTCATGCGTGAATCAGAATTCCTTGCATCAGAAAAGGATGCTGATAAATATTTGAGCAGAAAATCTGCTTTTGATGTTTCCAAGGCAAGACTTTCCAATGACAAGAAACTTCACCTTCACACAGATTCTAATGAAGCTGTTTTGTTCTCGGTTTTTGCCTATGCAAAGGACCGCAGCGGAAACATGAGCGATGTCGCAATCTACAATGTCGTAATCGATTCTACGAACTATTATTTTTCTCAAAAGTCTGGCACTCCGACCTACGTTCCTGACGGCACCCAGAACTATCCGTTTAATTCGCTTTCTCAGCTTGAAAAGCTCATCAACGAAAACAAAAAAATCAAGGTTCACCTCATCGGTGACTTGAAGTGTGAATCTCCTCTTAACATAAAAGGTTCGTGCGAAATCGTTTCTAAAAACGGAAGCAGGATTACTGTCCTGTCTGATTCTTTCATGAACATGGAAAATGCCGACATCCAGATTCAAAACTGCGTAATTGAGCATAGTTTTACCAAGAATAAGGATGAGTTTGTTCAGGTCAATCTTTTCAACGTTAAAAATTCAAGTCTCAAATTAAAGAACTGTGAACTTGTTTCTACCGTTCAGGATTCTTCTTCGGTTTTTGTCCTTCAGGATTCTTCTTTGAAGGTTGAATCTTGTGGAATTTCAATGCAGTCTGGGGATTACGGTTCGATTTTCAACGGCGTAAATTCCAACATCGAATGCATCAACACACGGAATTCTTTGACCTGCAAGACAAGCACTGCAATTTCCCTTAATGCCGGAAGCTGCAGACTCCAGAATTCTACATTCCAGCTTTACGGCTCAATGGTGAAATTCTACGAACTTTTCTCTGTAAATTATTCTCTTATCAATAATAAATTTTTATACAAAGAATTTTCTCCGAACATGTTTTTTGCAGACGTTTTCAGCAAAAAGACTCAGGATGAAAATAATATTTCAAAAAGCTTTTAATTTAACTTTAATTAAGGAAAGAATATGAGATTTCTGAAAAAATGCCTTTCAGCATTGGCAGTATTCTGCCTTGCCATCAATTTTTATTCACAGGATTTTGTCTTTTTTGAAGATACACAGCAGAATGACTGGGAATATGTCAAAACTTTCAAAGCTTTCGCCCAAACAAATTCGTACGAATCAGGGGAAAGCCTCAAGGAGATGGCAGATGAGTTTTATGCAACCGAAGAAGTTTCGCTTTTGGACTGCTCGATGCCTGTAACTCAGATAACACTTTCAGCTTTGCTTTACAAGGATCATAACGAAGCAGAACTTGGCATTGATTCATACATCAATGAGTTTAAGCCGTACTTTTTATCGATTTCCAAAAAGTGCCTGACCTATTCAGATTTTCCTTCAAAAGCGGCTGCAAGACTTCAGGCTCTGGAAAATGCCGAAAGCCTTTATCCTCAAAAAAAGCTTGATTCTGTCATGACAGAATCTGCAATGTTTTCTCTGCTGAATGCTCCGAGGGTCTTTTTTGTAATCCTCAATAATGCAAAATACTCTTCTGAAAAACAGCTGGTTTTGGATGCGGCTGGAAAGGTTCTTTCTCAGAAAAACGATGAGACTTCAAGTCTGTTTGCTCATGAAAACTTCATTGTTTTCCCTGTTAATATTGATGACGTCTATGCAAAAATCCCGGATGAACAGAAATCTTCTTACAATGAGATTTTGTATAAGTTTTCTGACGGGATGACTAAGGTATATCAATATGCAGTTGATCAGAAACTTTATTTTTCTGATTTTTTCCTCAAGGAAGAAATGGATGTTCTGCAGAACATTCTTGATGACAGCTTTTCAGTATTTGCCTTGGATGAAGAGCAGCTTTCTTACTTTTCAAGCCGGTTTGAAAATATCCTAAAATATGTTGCGGAGTAAAATATGAAAAATCAGACAAAATTTATCAGTGCATTAAAGGTTGCTTTTACGGTTTTTGCCTTTGTTTCAGTCCTTTCATTCGTTACTTCATGCAAGTCTGATTCAAAGGAAAAGAAAAACTTGCGCTCTAAAAATGACGGAAAAAACGAGGTTTCCAAAATATCTCAGATTGATTTGACAATCCCGGAAGAGGGAAATTCTTTTGCAATAAACGAAATTTCTGTTTCTGAATTTGCGCCTGACCAGAATACAAGGACTGCCATAAGCGATTATGTTTCCAATCTTTCTGGAAAACTCGGAAGCTACAATGCTGATTCAGAATTTTTCGACGCCCTGAATGTCTATCCTATTCAAAAAAACTACGTCGAAGTAAGTCTTGAAATGCCTGCAATTTTTGCCTTTTCACCTGAATATTCAGGACTTTGCACGATGGGCTTTTGCGACGAAAGCGGAGCATTTTGCTCAGAAACGGCTTTCATTTCAGTATTTACAAGCAGCGGAAATCTGCTTTCTGTTACGACAGACTATCAGCTTTCTTCTACCGGATATGAAATTTCACTTTCAAACCAAGAAGTTTACTATATCGTGGTTGCAAAAACCTATCAGGATGAGGGAACTGATTCTGTTCGGCTCAAGGTTTTTCAGAACGCGAAGGCAGGTTTTTAGTGGACGGCTTGATAGCTGGAATTGATGAAGCGGGAAGGGGACCTCTCGTAGGGCCTGTTACTGCCGCCTGTGTGATTTTACCATCAGATTTTGACACTTCGATTTTGAAGGACTCAAAGAAGATGAGCGAAAAAAAACGCTATCAGGTGGCGCCGCTCATAAAGGAAAAGGCTGTCGCCTGGTCTTTTTGCCACATCGACCATACGGTCATCGATAGAATCAACATCCTTGAGGCAACTTTGCTCGCGATGAAAACGGCCTTTGAGACCTTGCACGACAATTCTGGAAATCCTGTTTCTATTTTAAATCTGCCTGTAAGTGAACTTGTCGTGGACGGAACTTTTCTTCCGCATTTTGAATCTGAAATCCTCAGTTCGATTGGAAAAGTTGACTGCCATCCTCTGGTAAAAGCAGACAGCAAAGTTGCCTCCGTTATGGCAGCCTCAATTATAGCCAAAACTGAACGAGACCTTTTGATGAAAGAGTATGCTGAAAAATATCCTGAGTATGAGTATGAAAAGAATAAGGGGTATGCGACAAAGCGCCATTACGAACTGATTGCCAAATACGGAGTTTCCCCGATTCAGCGAAAGAGTTTCAGTTTGAAAAAACTGGATGAACTTTAGTCTTCTTTTTTTGCCTTTTCTTTTTTCTGTTTTTTTTCTTTGCTTTCAAGCTTTTTTACTTCTTCGATAAATTCATCGATGTTTTCAAAATGCCTGTATACAGAAGCAAATCGAACGTAGGCAACCTTGTCTATGTCGTAAAGCTTGTTTAAAACCAATTCTCCAAGCTGGGCTGTCGAGATTTCGTTCGTGGCCTTGTTTTCGATTATCGCCTGATCTTCGATTTCGTTGATGATGCCTTCTATGAGCGAAGAAGCGACAGGTCGTTTTTCCAAAGCACGTTCGATGCCTTTTGCAAGTTTCTGCCTGTCATACGGCTGTCTTCTGTTGTCACTTTTGACAACCATAAAAGGTTTTTCTTCAATATGTTCGTAGCTGGTGAATCTGTATCCGCACGAAATGCATTCTCGTCGTCTTCGGATGCTGTCGCCGTTGGCCATCAGCCTTGATTCTAGAACTTTGTCATCAATGTTACCGCAATAAGGACATCTCATATTTGTTTTCCTTAAATTTCCTGTTCTTCATAAAAATATTTTGCAACGACCGGTCTTAAAAAGTAGGCGCCGACAGAAGCAATTATGATTTTTACAAAGTCGCAGATAATATACCATTTGAAACCCAACGCTGAAAGTACTTTTATTGCAGTCTTGTTGAATTTCAGATCATGTACGCCAAAATAATGGGCAATTCCGATTACATAAATTAAAACGCATCCTCCGAAACAGGCCGGAAGAATTTTATTGAAGGAAGTTTTTTCGTCTGTTTTTGGGGTTTTCAGAATGTAGCCTATCAGCATGCTGGCAAAAAAGTAGCCGAGCAAAAATCCGCCGGCATCCCCGGTGATGTAGTCAAGTCCACGTCCGCCGTGGGCAAAAACTGGCGCTCCCAATGCACCTGCGGCAAGAAGCAGTCCTGCAATTCCGGCACCCTGGGTTCCGCCCCAAAGCGCGCTGAAAAAAATGCAGAACATGTTCTGAACGACAAAGTAAAATGGAAATCCATCGATTTTAATGGATGCCCATCCTGAAGCGCAGGTCAAAAGTGCAGAGCAGAGAACTGCAATCGAACGGAGTGTTTTTTTACTGATCTTCTTCGTCGTTTTCATTTTCTTCATACAATTCCTGGATTGCAAGCTGAAGTTTTCTTTCTTCCTTTAACATCCACAAAAATTCGATAATGAAAAAGAAGATTACGAACAGATAAACCGGAGCCATGATCCAGTCTCCGTATCTGGAATAAATTGTGTTGCTTCGTTCGTAAATCGGAACTGTCGTGCTGAGATGTCCGGTCTGGAAAACTGGCATGTCTGCAATTACGTCTCCGTTGCAGTTTACTACGACAGAATATCCTGCCGTGCAGCTTCTGATCATCGTTGTTTTATGCTCGATTGTTCTGAAGCTGGAAACTACAAAATGCTGGTATTCAGCTGATTTTGTGTTAGACCAGGAGTCGTTTGTTATGTTGATGAAAATTTCGCTTCCTGTGTTGTAAAGTTCGCGGCAAAGGTCAGGGAAGGCATCTTCAAAACAGACTGGCGTCGTAAAGTTGATGTCCTGGCCTTTTTCGTTTGTGAGCGTGAAAATTACAAAATGCTTTCCTGAAGTCCAGCCGTTGGTGAATCCTAAAAGTCGTTTCAAAAGTTTTTGAACTATCTTTGTGTTTGCATAAGGAATTTCTTCTGCAAATGGAACCAGGTGCATCTTTCCGTAAAAATCAACGATTGAACCGTCTTTTCCAAAAAGGATTGCTGCGTTCTGTGCGTTGTTGTCACCTTCATCGTGTGCAGGTCCGCCTGCCAAAAGCGGCGTATCCATGTTTTCAAGATAGGTTACGAAAGAAATGTTTCGTGGGAAGATTTTATAAATCTTGTTCAAGGCTTCAGGCATCCATCCGAGTGAAAGAACTGATTCGTTCCAGATTGCGATGTCGCATTTTTTGCCTTGAGCTTCTAATTCAGCCTTTCCTTTTTCAGTTTCAATTATCGAGGTTTCTATATTTTTGCTTCCGTTTGGTTTCCAAGGATTGCCGTTATGCTGAACCATTACGACGTTGAGTTCCTTGACGACTTCAGGCTGTTTTTTGTATTCGTGAACGCCGAATGCGCAGCCTACGATGAAAAGAGTCATGCAGTATACGGCTGTAAGCTTGTAGGATTTAAGTGAAATGTCATTTGCCTTGAATTTGCTTACATCAGGCAAAAGCAGGATTCCCTTTGCAATAACTGCTGAAAAAAGGGCCAGCAGGTAAGTGAGTCCTAAAACTCCGGTTACCGAACAGATCTGTTTTAGCGTGTGCCACTTGTAGCAGCTCATGAAAAGTGTTCCCCACGGATAGGCAAGCCATCCTGTCAGCTTGAACCATTCGTAGATTGTCCAGATTGAGGCGAATCCAAGAATCTGGGTAAAAGGATTTTTGAAGCAGGAAACTGAGAACTTTTTGAGGGGATTGTTTCTGTCAGTGTAATAAAAAACTGCGTACAGGTAATTTCCGAAAACAAATCCAAAAAAGTAATAGGCAAGCGCAGAAGCCCCAAGCGTGAAAATAGCAAAATCCTTGAAATTACCAAGCCAAAAACTTGAAAGCAGGTGAGTGAGAAACAGCTGTAATCCTGTAAGATGGCCGGCAATTTTGAATGACTTGGAGTTGTAAATCGCAATGAAAAGCGGAATCAGGGCAATCATGCCAAGAATTGGAGACCCGAAAGTTAACAGTTCGTTTGGTACTGCCATCATTGTTATCACGGCAGAAAAAACTACATAAAAAACTTGTAAAAATCCATTCATTATATTATCATTTTATCTGATATTTGCGTAAAGTTCAATTATAAAGGTAGGAAATAATATTGACGGAAACACTGGACGTCATTCATTTTAATGAATATGGTGTTAAGAGCGAAGTTATTGCTGAATCTCCACTCAGAGTTCATCTTGTAGGTGAACATTCCTGGTTTTTTGGAGACAGAACCCTCGCCGTTGCCGTAAGTAAATACGCAAAACTTTCTTTTTCAAAACGCTCCGATTCAACCGTAAACTTTTTCTTTTATCAAAATAATGAACATAAGCACATCAATCTTGGAAACCTCAAAATCCGAAAGGAAGATAAACTTTTAAACATCCTTAAGGCTGTCGTTTATGCATGTCAGAATCTGGAATACAACATTTCAGGAATGGACATTACTTTTTCCTGCGAGGTTCCTCCACAGGCCGGATTTGGTGTTCGAAACGCGATGCTTGTAGCATCAACCTTGGGCGTGATGAAGCTTTTCGGTCTACCTTCAGATACTGAACTGGCTCTTAAAATCATGAAAATCGCCTGCGTTGACTATCTTTCCCTGCCTTATTGGATTTCGGATCTTTATACGGCTCTGTATTCAAAAAAAGGTTCGTGCGTCCTTACCGATTACGCAACCGGCACTTACGAGCACATCCCTTTTGATTTTGAAGATTCTGCCATCATCCTTACAGACTGCAAGGTTCCTCGTATTTCGCTCTGGCAGGAAAATTCACTCCACATTGAAAAATACAGAAACATGCTTGCATCGCTCAAGAAAAAGAAGATGGGGCAGATTGTTTATGAAGATTCCGTAACGGAAATAAATGAGGTTCTGACAGGAATCACCGAGGAAGAAAGACGGCGGCTTTTGTGCATCATCAAGGAATATCAGAATGTAAATGATGCCGTTCTGGCCCTCAAGAATAAATCTTTGAATAATTTCGTAAAAGTCATCAACCGCTCTCAGGACATCCTCAGGGATTTGTTCCAGATTTCAAGTCCTGAAGTCGACTGGTTTGCAAAACGAGTCCAGGAGTTTGATGCGGGAAAAATCAATGATGCATCAGCATGTCTTAGAATTACCGGAAAGGGCGACGGACGATGCACCTTTGCCTTCATGAAAAAATCAGATGTTGAAATTTATAGGCAAAAATTGGTAGAGTATGAGAAGATTTTCGGGTTTCATCCGATTGAATACGAAGTAGAAACTGCTGATGGAGCCAGGTCTTATTTTTTCGAAAGTTAGGAAAATGAAATTGGGTGGGGTATATGGCTGATAAATTTTCTGAAGGTGTTGCACTTTACAATAAAAGAAAGTACAAGGAAGCACTGAGTTGCTTTTTGAGTGCTGATTGCTCTTCTGATGAAGATAAAAACAATCTGGCATATTATATCGGACTTTCTCAGTCTCGTCTGGGAAATTACGATGACGCACTGATGTCACTCGAACAGGTCGTTACGAACAGTTCTGATAAAGACAAGGTCGTTCAGTGCACTCTTGCCCTTGCCGTAATCTACAGCCTTACAAACCGTTCAAGAATGGCCCAGTTTGAATTGGGCAAGCTCGAGGAAATGGGCGTTAAAACCCCTCAGACTATGTGTACTCAGGCTTATGTTTCCTGGTTCCGACAGGACGAAGACAAGGCCATCGAAATCTACGAAGAGGTTCTTCGTGAAAATCCTGACAACATGACGGCATTGAACGGACTTGGCTACATACTTGCTGACTCTGGACGGGATTTGACCAGGGCGCTTTTCCTTTGCAAGAAAGCCGTTGATCTGAATCCTGAATATCCGCCTTATCTTGATTCTTTGGGATGGGTTTACTACAGGCTTGGTCTTTATTCAGAGGCTGAAGGCTTTTTGAAACAAGCTCTTAAATTTTTCCCTGAGAGCGCAGATATAAAAGAACATTTGAAAGAGGTTCGTGAAGCAAAATGAAAAATCCATCTAAAAACCGTTTGTTATTAGCAATTTTTGCATCTTTTTTTATTTTGCAGTTACCTTTGTTTTCTCAGGTGAAAGAACCTTCTGCAGCCGATCGAGGAATGGCCGCCGAAGATTTCAGGCGTGGTGTCGTTTCCTATTACCGTGGAGCCTACGGTGATGCAATCATGCAGTTCGAAAAGGCTCTTTCCTATCTGCCTGATGAAGGACAGATTTTGGAATGGCTTGGAAAATCCTATCTTAAATTTGGTGTAGAAAGCGCCGCCTTGGATCAGTGGAAATATGCCATTGATAACGGATATGGCGGAATCGTTCTTCAGAATAAATACGAAATCGTTCAAAGCAGACGAATTGCCTTCGAACAGTTTTCTAAAGATACCCGATATCTTATCGGAGCAAGTTTTCCAGGTGTAATGGACAATAACCTGCTTTTCAGCAAGGTTTTCTCAATTCTGCCTGAAGATGACGGAAGTTTTTGGGCAACCGCCTATGGTTCAAACGAGCTTTTGAAGTTTGACATAAACGGCGCCATCATCGACAGGACTCAGGGACCTCTTAACGGATTTGACCGACCGATGGATTTGATTCGTCTTTCAAATGGAAACATGGCCATTACCGAAAGCAAGGGAGATCGGGTTTCCATACTCGATAAAAACGGCCGCTATCTTTTCAGTTTTGGCGAATCTGGAATCAACGAAGGCCAGTTTCTTGGACCTCAGTGCATTGCTCAGGGAAATGGCGGAAACCTCTACGTTACTGATTACGGCAACAAGCGGGTTTCTGTATTTACTGAGGGAGGCGAATTCCTTTTCAGTTTTCAGGGAAAATTCAAATCGCCTACAGGAATTGCGATTAAGGATGATTCAGTTTATGTTGCTGATGCAATTGCAGGTGAAATCACTGTGTATGATTTTGCCGGAAACTACACAGGCCGCCTTTGCAAGGCAGGCACTTTCAAATATCCTGAATCCTTGAGGATTTACGGAAACTCAATGCTGGTAGCCGACAAGAACAAGATTTATTCTGTGGATCTTTCAAACAGCAAGGTTTTTGAAACCGTGAAAATTGGAAATACTCCTTCAAAACTTACATGTGCAGTCGTTGACGTAAACGGCAACCTCATTGCGCCTGATTTTAACGAAAACGAAATTGAAATTCTTTCTAAAATGAATGAACTTGTCGGCGGTTTTTACGTTGATATCCTCAGGGTAAACGCAGACAGTTTTCCGAATGTAACTGTTGATGTAAAAGTTGAAAGCCGCTACCGTCAGGATGTCATCGGCCTCAAGGAAACGAACTTTTTCTTTTCGGAAAACGGCGGAATGGTTAAAAACCTCAAATATCAGGGAATGGTCGGCTATAACTACAATTCAGACATAACAATCGTTATCGATTTTGACAATGATATCGATAAATATTCTTCTCAGGTTGAGACCGCCATCAGACAGATTGCTCAGAATATGGATCCGTCATCAACACTTACGATCATTTCTTCCGGACAGGTTCCGATTATCGAATATTCAGGAAGCAGCGCAGGTTGTGAAAAATTTTCTTTCTCACGGCTGAACGCAAAGAAATCTTCAGAATCGTTCCTGGAACTTTCGCTCAGACTTGCTGCCAACAATATGATTTCGACTTCGTCAAAAATGGGAATCATTCTTTTGACCGACGGCGATGTTGATGAAAACAGCTTTACAAAATATCCTCTTGCAGATGTGTGCGCATATCTATCGAATAACGACATCAATTTCTCTTCCGTCCTTCTTGCGGATACGGTACCTGATTATCAGATTGATTATCTTGAATCACACTTGAAGGGAAAGACCTATTATCTTTATCAGAGCGAAGGAATCGGTTCGATTGTTTCAGATTTCAATTCTATTAATGACGGCGTCTATAGATTTTCGTTTACGTCTGTCATGAACGCAGAGTACGGAAGAACCTTCCTGCCTGTTGAAGTTGAAGTCTACCTTCATAACCGTTCAGGAAAAGACGTTTCCGGTTATTTTGCACCGCTTGATTAAGTTATTTTTCTAAAACTTTAAGTTTCCGACTAAAGACGCGCAGTTGTTCCAGCCGAATTTTTCATCAGCAATGATGAAATCCGACTGGACTTCAAATTTTAAGCTCGTATATTTTCCAATCTTTATTGTAATGCCATGTTCTCCACCGATTGTCTGCGTGATATCATCATCGCAGCTGATGGAGTATTTTATGTAGTTTGTTCTTTCCAGATTCGGTTTGTAGGATGCAAGCTGCTTTTTGAAGCAGAGTTTTACCAGTTCCGTAAGAGGCGATTTGTCACCTTTTCTTGTGTAGGTCACCTTGGTTTTTGCATTCCAGAGTTCATCCTCGTAATATTGAAATTCGGTCAAAAACTGAAGACTGTCCGTTTTGCTTATGAAAAATGACTGCTTTAGGATTCCCGAAAGTGTCCATTGTGCCAGTACCTGATCAAGCTGCGAATATAAGAATCCAAAATCGACAGCCCCTGTAAATTCATCCTGCTTGTACCATTTGAACTTTTTGAGCGAACTTGCCGAACCGAAAAGGTTCAGGCTTGTGGATGTGAGACCAAAATTGTACTGGGTATATTCTGAACTGACGCTTGCGCTGTCCAGACTCGTATAGTGATCAGCTAAAAAGGCAAAGGATGTCGGGATTATCAGGTCGTACCATGCGCTGAAAAGTTTTCGCTTGTATTTCAACGAGTAAATTTCATCCTGGGTTTTTACGCTCGGCAGGATTTGTCTTTCAGTAAAGAAGTTGATGAGGTCGCTTCCGTAGTTTGAGCTTTCGACGCTTTCTTTAGTCGAGGAATTTTTGAAGGTAAAGCCCAACGTAAAGTCATTGTCAAAAACAGAGAATGGAACTTCAGTCTTGTATTCGTTTGTACCCTTGTTTTTGGTTGAACTCGTATTCGTGTAGATATTTTTTCCGGTGTATGTAAATGAAGGCTTTAAGTTTATCAGCGGAAGCGTAAAACTCTGTTTTGTGTACAGAGTCTGGTTTCTCTTTATTGCATTTTCAAAGCCGCATGAAAACTGGTCAATCGATGAATCGTACCATTGTGCAAAATAGTCTGTCTGTGTGAATGCATCTTTTTTATACTGATTTGCCTGATATTTTACGCTGTTGATCCAGCTGAAGTTTTCGCCGATGACGTTGCTTGCAAGGTTTCCTTCATAAGACTGATTCGTGTAAACCTGGTCTTTGGAAGCTGAAGAACGGAAATCAACCTTAAAATACGGTTTTTTTGCATCCGAAGAAGGATATAAAAATGCCAGGTAGTCGCTCTTGTCGCTCTGCTCAGAATCCTGTGAGTAATAATAGGTTTCTTCAAACTGTACGTATTTGAAAGGCAGAACCTTGTCATCGGATTTTATCGAATGACTTGCGTTGTAGGTAAATCCATCTTCAAGGCTTTCCTTTGAAAAACTTGTGCTTGCATCACCCTGGAGTTTTACGCCCAGCACGGAAATTCCCGCATCAAGTTCGCCTTCGAAAAACTCGCTGTTTTCCTTTGTTCCAAGGCCGCCTTTTGTCTTTGATGAAAGAGCAAGGTCGGATAAAACCGGAAGTTCGTCTGATCCGACAAGAACGCCTTTCTTTTCGTATTTTACGTAAAGTTCGTCGCTTCCTGTAAGGCTTGAGGAAGTGCCGCTAAGGTAGATTTCATCCAGAATGAGTCCGCCGTAAACTGTCTGACTGGAATCGATCGGGTTTGAATCATCCTCTTGAAAAGTGATTTTCAAAAGGTAGATGGGATCGCTCGTGTCGACCGATGCCGTAATCGATGTCTTTTCTCCGTCAATGTAGAGGACTTTTTCCTTGAGGTTTACTGATGCGACGTGGTTGTCGCTGTCCAGGTTTGAGAGGGTAGAGAGCGGAATTTCGAAAGAAACGCCCGGTTCAAAATCAAATTTGATGGACGTATTTCGTCTTGACGACGGAATCGAAAACTCCACGTTAAGGCTTTCGTAATCGCTGATGTCCACTTCTTCAAAATAGCGGTAAAAACTAACATCCTCAAAGTCTTTGGCAGCGGCTTTTTCCCAGATTAATTGTGATTCGTAATTTGTCGATGAATCGTTGAACAGAATGCTTTCACTGCTTTGGGTATGGCTTGAAACTTGGGTGTACACGCTTGTGTTGAGCGAGGAATCGCTTGCAAAATCACAGGTCGGAATTTCGACGTCGTAAATATAAAAGGCAGAACTGATGTTTTTTGAAAAATCGCTGATGTTCTGAACGACGATGATCCTTGCATCATAATTTGAACTTAGACGGCTTCTGTCCAGATCTGAAAGTTCAATCTGTACTTTTTGCCAGGTTCCGTTAAGGCTCGTATCCGTTATAAAACTGGATGTGACCTGTGTAGAATCCTCATCAATTTCGCTTGCCTTTGATATTTTCCATGTCGGGATAAGGCTCGTATATTCATAGTCTTCTCCGTCATAGTCGTTTCCCAGCTGAAGGTAAACGTCGTAGGTTTGTTCTGCATTTTCTGAAGTCACGGTGTAGGAATCCTGCTTGAGGTAAAAACTAATCGTGTCTGAGGCCTGTAAAAGGGAACCTGCGCTTCCCAGGTTGATGTTGTAGCTGAACCAGGTAAAGCCGCTGTCGTTCTGGCTTTGGTTTTCTGTTTCCCAACTAATTGATGAAACTGTGGCCGAAAGTTCATTGTCGTAAACCGATGAAAGTGTGTTTTCAGTCTGTTTTTCAGTTGTGCTTAAAACCGGAAATGAGGCTGATGATTTGGAGTTCAATTCCGGGATGAAAGAGTCATCAGTCTGTGCGAAACGGCCTGAAGTAAGCGTTATCTTGTTCGTGCTGTCGTCTGAAAAGCCCATTATTCTGTAAAGACCGGTGGAGTTTTCTATTCCAAGTGTTCCTGTAAGCGTGTCCGTTATCTGGAGAGAATCGTGTTTCCAGTCGAGAACCGAGCTTGAAGTGACAAATCCTGGAAATGAAACGGAAGAAGTTGCAAAACTTGTCTGCCAGGGAGCATTCCATCTGGACGAGATGCTGGTCAGAAAATTAAGCTCATCAGTGATTTTGTACTTAAATCCTGCCAGAGTTGTAATCATGCCCGAATCGCTCAATTCTTCAGATTCCTGCCATACGACGTATATTTTTTCCGTTGATGAAGGGGCATTTACGAATTTAAGGCATCCACTTTCTTCGATGAACTGAACGGTAGTGTCGAGGGTATTGTTTCTGTAAACTCTTACGCTTCCCGGGACTGCATCATTCGAAATGAAATAATTCGTATTTGAGGAACTCTGCTTTTCTATAAGAATCAGGTCGTTTTCCCTCTGACTTTGTGTTTTTGCATAATCATCACTTAAAAGATAAAATTCGCTTAAAATATCTGCGAAAGGAAATCTTGTTGCAACATCATCAGTGGAATTGTATTTATAGATTCGTGCATAGTTATTGTATTGGGACGCTTTTACACCGGTAGTGGTGCTTTCTTCCTCGTCGCTTTCGATGACCGTTACTCCGTACTCACTTGAAACTACATCTGAAGAATTTGATTTGATGTACACTTCCGAAGAATCAGATGAGGAAAGCTGATAGATTGATGCGTTGTAAAAAGGCGAAAAATAATGTCCCTGAATTATAAGAGCTTCAGTTGCATCTGAGTTATCCGTAACTGATGTGAAAAGTTCAGAACAAGCTGATGTGCAGCCCATGTAGGACAGAATTGAATCAATCTCTTTTGTTGAATTTGATGAGAAGAACGAATCCGTGTCGGCAACCAGCTCCTGTATCTTAGAATGGACCGTGCTTGAAGAAGAGTAGAATGAAACAAGGATTGTGCCCGAATAGGTCTTTCCAAGGTCCAGTTCGCCCGTGATTCCGCTTACCGTATAGTCGCTGGTTGCAAGCTTTTTGAAAACGCGGCCCTGTGAATCAGAATAGGTTCCCGAACTGTATTCAACGTAGATGGCCTTTATGTTTCTTGCAAGAACTGGCGGCAGGTAAAAATAACGGCCTTTCGTCCAGTTGTAAAGCTGGATTTCATTATCCTGAATCTCGCTTGAACCGTAAAAGGTCTTGGATTTTGTCGTCACTGCATCGTATCGTAAAAGAAAGTCCGCCTGCCATTTTTCTCCTGCGAACTGGGCGCTTAAGCCCGGGGAATTTGCTCCACCACCTGCCATGCTGCTCAGATTGTACTCGTCAGGAAAGGCTATCTTGCTGTTACCGATTCTTACGCTACGCACTACAGAATCGCTGCCGTCTTCTGCCTTGTAGCCTGCCGCAATGCCGTTTTTTGCAAAGCCGTCTGAAAAGGTCGCTTCGAAAAACCAGGTGTTGTTCAGCATGAAGTTGACTAGAATATCAACTTCCTGTGAAAATAAAATCGGATTGTAGCTTACGTTTTTCGTTCCGTCCTTATAGAACGTAAGGTTGAGGTTTGAACTTAAGGTCATCTTCCAGAAACCTTCGGCAAAAAAATCCAGGTTGCTGTCGCCGATTTTGTAGTCGAAGATCGAGGTCTTTGTCAGAAGGTCGTCAGTTTTGGCAGCGCTCGAATTGCTCGACTCGCCCGACTCTGCGGCGACAGTGCTTTCGGCTTTTGCAGTGCTTTCGGTTTTTGCAGCGTTTTCGGTTTTTGCAGCGTTTTCGGCGGCCTGTAGCTGCGCCGGAGCCACGAAACTTATCATCAGGAAAAACAGAAGTGATAAAAGCCCTGCTTTTTGTATCTTAATCTTCGGGTCTTTCTTTTTTATCTCACTGATGGCCTGCTCGAGCTTGTGCCGTTTTTCTTCACCAAAATCAAACAGTTCTCCCTGAACGTCTTCTGTCCCGTCCGAAAGGTTATGGAGACCCAGGCCCAAAAGCCTTATGCCTTTACCTTTTTCGTATTTCTTTTCGAAAAGCTTTTTTGCACATTCAAACAGGTTTTCAATTGATTTTATGCTCGTGCTGTAAGTCTGCTGGATCGTACAGGTTGAAAAATCTTCATATCTGATTTTAAGACAAACGGTTCTTGAACTGCAGTCGTTTTCGAGCATCCTGAAAATGCAGTTTGAGCTCATTTCCAAAAGGACTGAATTTATGGCCTGATCATCGGTTATGTCGAATTCGAAAGTCTTCTCTTCGCTCAGCGATTTGCTCTGTGCCTCTTCTCCAAAGTCCCCCAGATATTCGCCGCGTACGGCCTTGTACAGAAAAGATCCTGAACTTTCTCCGAAAAGCTCTTTTAAAAGGCCTTCGCTTGCGTTATAAATTTCCTTTGTCGTGAAAAAGCCTTTTTTGTTCAGTTTTTCCCGCGTCTTGCTTCCGACTCCCCAGACCTTATCAAGCGGAAGCGAAAGCATGAAATCTTTTTCCTTGCCGTCTGGAACCATGTAAAGTCCATCAGGCTTGTTCATTCCCGAACAGATTTTTGCAATGTACATCGTGGAGGCAATTCCTACAGAAACTGTAAGGCCCGTTTTTTCAAAGATTTCGTTTTTGAGTTTTTGGGCCGCTTCCTCAGGTTTTCCGAAAAGCCTTTCGGTTCCGCTCATGTCGAGGAAGGCTTCATCAATTGAAATTTGTATGACGGTCGGAGAAAACGAATCAAAGATTTTCATGACCTCGCTGGATTTTTTGTGATATAGCGAGTGGTTTCCCCTAAGATAGACTCCCTGCGGGCAAAGTCTGTATGCTTCTGCAATCGGCATGGCTGAATGAACGCCAAAATTTCTGGCCTCATAGGAACAGGTTGAGACGACGCTCCTTCTGTCTCCTGGAAGTCCTCCGACAATGACAGGTTTCCCTTTCAGTGATGGATTTTCCAGCTGCTCTACGGAAGCAAAAAAGGCGTCCAAATCTACGTGAAAATAGCATGTCTTAAATTTATCACATTGATTTTCCATTGCTTACGGAACCTTTTATCTGGAAATTCATGATGTACTGCATGATATTTTCATTTTCATCAGGATATTGATAATAGATGATTTCAAAATTCAGGTCGCTTATTATTTTACTAGAGAGTTCGAGATTAAGTGATGACGGCGGATTTTCTTCAAAATAAAAAATCGCGGTGTTTTTTTCTGTAAAAGTGTCGAACGGGTAGTTTGAATCGTAAATCGGCAGAAGTGAATTTGACCTTACTTTTACGATGTAGCGGGCAACTGTGCCATCAGCATTGATTTTCACTCTGATGTTCTGTCTGTCGAGCGTAAAGTTCTGTGCGGTTGAAACGCTAAGAGCTCCACCTTGTTTTTTCTGAACTGCTTCTGTTTTAGTTATCGTCGTTTCTTGATAGCTGTTCTTGAAATATTTTGTGATGATGTTGAACATTGGCGTCAACAGCATGATGAATGCAAAAATTGAAGCCATGATGATCAGATTTTTAAGCAGAACCTTGTATTCGTTGACCTTGTGGTTCTTGTACAGGTCAGCAAGAGAACGGAATCGGATTATCATGAAAATATAAGGGCACGAAAGAATCGAGAACATAAAGTTATCAAAAACCGTTGCATCAGTGTAGAACGCACAGATTTGTTGTGAAATGCTTTTGTCGACTATCAGAAGCGGAATGAAAATTATCAGCGAAAGTACAAAGCAGACAATCTGCAGGGGTTTTCGGATGCTTTTCCATGAAATGATCGCAATCAGGTAAGTAATCGTAAAGTACGGCAAAAACGAAAGGTCGTAAAGCGAGAAAATCATGATGTTCAGGAACGAACTTAAGTTCAGGTAAAAGCCGTAGATGTAGCTTGTCTGTGGCAGCGAAACGAAAAAACGCAGGTTTGCAAGGATGCAGTAAAAGGCTACGGTCATAATGCATTTGATGGCAAAACTTAAAACCGGAATGTTCTGCCAGTTCGGAAGCAATGAGGTGACAAGTTCCTGCGAAACCAAAAGTGAAATAAAGGTAAAGATGAAGATGGCGAACGGCATGAAAAAGGTTCGCTTCAAATCATCGGAACGGGAGAAAGCATATTTTCCAAGCAGGAAGGAAAAGCAGAGCAAAAAGAGGCTTATTACGATATCAGCCGAAAGGATGATGAAAAGCACTTTCTGGTATAAAAACAGCGGATGCGACAAAAACGAAATGACAAAGTACTGGGAGTCCCATTCTTCATCGTGGAAGATGTCAAAGTTGTTGATGAAATATAAGGCCGCATCAAATGATTCGTTTTGTGCGCTTAAGTGAACGGCCGGTATCTCGCTTTTAAGAAGATATTCAAGTATCGGATTGCTTTTTGCTGCCCCGATTCTGGAAAAACCAAGGCTGGCATTTTCCATTGAAAGTTTTGCATTTGATTTTGTGCAGCTTTCAAGAATGTTTTTCAAAAACGATGGAGGAGTTGCGCTATTTTTTGAAGCATAGGAAAGGCGGTTTTTGTCGTAATCAGAAATTATTATTGCGTTCAAATTTTCATATTCAATTGAATCAATGAAACTCGTGATTCCTGGAATTGCGTAGTCGGTTAGGGCAGGAATTTTTGCGTAGTCATTTGCACTCAACAGGATTTTTACCGCATATTTGAGGTTTTCATCTTGAATTGAATTGATGCTCTGAATGAACTCAATCAGCTTGCCGCTCATGTTTATGGCCGTAGACTGAGGAATGACCACGAGAAGTTCGTTTTCGGTTTGAACTGACGAGTTTTTTGTAATTAAAATTGAATATGGAAACTCTTCATCAATGGCATTTGCAAGATTATATTTTTCGCAGCGGATCTGGTTTTCGTTTAATCGAGCGTAAAGCAAATCGCAGTTTCTGTTTTGAGCAGCATACGTCGCAGTCATAAATAGGGTGATGAGAATGGAAATTGATACGACGTATTTCTTCATTATTATAGAATACGATGAAAAGCGATAAAACTCAATATAATAGCATGCATACGATTTTACAAATCATAGATTTTATTGTATATTTATTGTAGGAGAAAAAAATATGGCTGCACCTGCTAAAAAAAGATCAATGTCTTTGCCTTTGAAAATCATTTTGACAGAAGAAGGTACAAATGCTTTTTTACGACAGAAAAAACGATTACAGAGATTCAAGCTCGCTGACAACTCAGAGGAGTATGGTATCTTTTTTACAGAATTTTCTCCTGGATCTCTCCAGCAGATGATCCTTTTGAACTATGTTTCCAAGATGGAAGTTGCAATGCCTGAATTCAGTTCATCACGTTCTGAAATCATGGACTTGTCCAAGGTATTTGCATATTCAGTTTTGTACAAAAGATTCGACACTGATGTGCTTTTTGCGCTTCTTGAAACAAACATCCTTCGTCAGTATAACCGACAGAACCCAACGGCCCTCATCAATGAAAAGAACCGACCGACTGATACAATCCTTCGTTCAAAGCTTTTGGGAAAGGATGCGCTCGTTGCTCAGATTCGAGACCGAATCCTTCAGCCTGTTTGGGATGGAATCGTAAAGGATTCTCAGCTTTCAAACGAAGAAAAAAATGTTCAGATATTGATGTCTGAAAAATATATCAACAGACTCGGACTTTTCGACTGGTACATCATGCTCAAATTCTTCAGAAATCCTGATTTCGAAGAGATTTTGATCTGCATCCGAAAGCTCCTTCATGAATACATGGAAAAAAGCTGTCTTGCAGAATACATCGCATTGATGATCATGGAACTTGCACAGAACAACGAGAACGAAAACCTCAAGTCTGTAGCACATTATATGTACCGCGGTTTAGGTGATGTTGATACGCTTATTTTCGATCCTGACATCAGGCAGAAACTTCTGCAGGAATTGATAAAGACCGGAAAGAACGTCTATATTTCATGGCGTCTCGGCGGAGGTTCGACTGCAATCGGAACTCAGGGTAAAATGCAGATCATGCTTTACAACAAGTCTGATGAGTTCCAGGATTTCAAGGAAAACCTCGAAGAGAAAATGTCTGCCGATTTGAACAAAAAATCCCTTGTTGATTTTTACAAGGATTCTCCTGAGGAAGTAGGGGATACCAGTCTTGGCTTGTACTATTTGACCTATCTTGATGAAGCTTGCAAAAAATACAATGTAAAGTTTGAATCAATTGTAAATCAGTATCAGAGTGACTTGACCGTAATCAACCTGGTATTCTATTTTTAGTTGAATCGTGAAAGCTTACAAAATAACTTTTCTTCTTGTCCCAGTTTTATTTTTCTCATTTCTGGCAATGTCCTGCTCAGATTCAAGTCCGTTGATCGGAACTGTAAATGCGACGCTTGTCTACAACTTTGAAAACGAAAGTTCCCCTTACGAGCAGTATCTGAGTGTTTTCATAAAGGCCGCATCTGATGACAGACGAGTCGACAAACTAAAAGTTTCTTTTCCACAGTCTGATTATGAATGGCTCATCGACACTCCTGAGCAGGTAAGGTCTGCGAAAAGCATTTATTTTGGGGCCACCAAGCTTTTTTGTCCTGACAAGGAGCATTTTGAAGGCGGCACCTATACCGTCTCGTTTCTGGACCTTGCTTCAAGGGAAACGGAACAGAATTTTGAAGTAAAGCCCCTTGAATCAATGGAAGATAAGAATGGAAAATTCGTACGTGCAAGAGATGTCGTTTCCGGAAAAGCCGGTTCTGAATGCTCGCTTAAACGTGTAATTTTATTCGATACTGATGGAAACGAACTGTATTGCGGTTTGTACACATTTATGTTTGAAAATAAGGCAGAATTGTTGGAGAATTTTCCTACGGCAGGAAGTTATCAGATTTATTTCATTAACAGGGATTATTCCTGCGCCATATTTTTGCCAAAACAAAAAATCTAGGATTTATAAAGATGAGTGATGAAAAACAGCCGGATGAAGTAATCCGAAGAGAAGTAAAGACCTTCGTCCTGAGGGCCGGACGTATGACCGACAGTCAGCGAACTTCGTATGAAAATTTAAAAAACCGATGGTGCATTCCTTTTGAGAACAAACCATTGAACTTTACCGAGATTTTTGGAAACCTGAATCCGGTCGTTGTAGAAATCGGTTTTGGTATGGGCGCTGCAACCTCAATCATTGCACAGCAGAACCCTGACATCAATTATCTTGGTATCGAAGTTCATACGCCTGGGGTTGGAAAACTTCTGAGCGAAATCGAACTGCACAATCTTCAAAACATGTATATCGTGGAACACGATGCAATGGAAGTGCTTTCCAAGATGATTCCTGATTCTTCTGTTTCCGGCTTTCACGTTTTTTTTCCTGATCCGTGGCCTAAAAAGAAGCATCACAAGCGTCGTCTCATGCAGCGCCCAAGAACGAATCTTCTTGCTCAAAAACTCATGGAAGGCGGCTATGTCTATATGGCAACAGACTGGGAGCCGTACGGCGAATTTGCCCTCGAAGAACTCGGTTTGACACAGGGCTTGAAAAACAAATACGAAGGATTTGCTCCTCATCAGGAATGGAGACCTGAAACCAAGTTTGAGCGAAAAGGCTTGAATGCACAGCGAAAAATCTGTGAACTGTTTTTTGTAAAAGAAAAATAAGAGAGAGAATCAAAATGTCTGACAGAATCAAAGAACTGGAAACTCTGATTAAAAAATATCAGCGCTCGTATTACACAGGAATGGCTGAAATCGAAGATTCTGAATTCGATAAGCTTTGGGATGAACTCAAGTCATTGGATCCCGAAAATCCGATTTTACACAAAATCGGTTCTGACCTTGACGAGCAGTACGAAGCTCAGTCAAATACAGGCAATTTTGAAAAGGCTCATCACATAATTCCGATGGGAAGTCAGGAAAAGGCTGCAGACCCGGATTCTTTCCTGGCCTGGGCAAACAAGATGAAATCAAAGGAATATCTTGTTGAATATAAGCTCGACGGTGCCAGTCTTGAACTTCAATACGTGGATGGAAAATTCGTAAAGGGCGTAACTCGTGGCGACGGTGTTATCGGAGACGATATTACGGCTAACGTCCTTAAAATGAAGGGACTCGTAAAGGAACTTACAAAAAAGGAAGATTCTCCTTCTCTTTTTGGACCTGATCTTTTGCCTTTTACCGGCGGAATCCGGGGCGAAGTAATTATGAGCCACGAAGTGCATGACAGGCTTTTTTCTGACAAGGCAAACTGCAGGAATGCTGCCAACGGTCTTATGAAAAGAAAGGACGGAAACGGAAGCGAAAACCTTCAGATCATCTGTTACGATGCACTTTTTAATGATACTGGAAATATGCCTTATCCTTTTGAGACTGAAATTGAAAAGATGAAATGGCTCGAGGAAATGGGTTTTGAAACTTCTCCGCTTGTAATCTGTAAATCAGCAGAGGAAGTCATCGATTATCGTTCTGAAGTCATGGAGATTCGAAAAAACATTCCTTATGACATTGACGGCCTTGTCATCAAGCAAAAGAAAATTGATCTTGAGGACGCAAGGAGAAATCGGCCTGAAAAGCAGATCGCCTTTAAGTTCAGCCTTGAAGAAGCAGTTTCTGTCGTAAAGGAAGTTGAATGGAGCGAAAGCGGTGCAACCTACACGCCGATTGCAATTTTCGACCCTGTGGAACTTGCAGGGACCACGGTAAAAAGGGCAAGTCTTGTAAACCCAAATACGATTCGCGCCCTGGATATAAAAATCGGTTCTCACGTTGTCGTTGTAAAGCGAGGCGAAATCATTCCTAAAATCGAGCGGGTCGTGCCCCACGAAAACGATGGAGCTCAGACTTCTCCGATTGTTTACCCTACGGTCTGTTCTGTATGCGGAACAATACTCAAGGATGAGGGAACCAGACTTTTCTGTCCGAACAAGTACTGCTCGAAAAGAATTCATCATCAGCTTGAAAAATGGATTAAGGTCATCGATATACGCGACTTTGGAGTTACTCTTCTCAAGACGCTTTTCGAAAAGGGCAGGTTAAAGTCGATTTCTGACATTTATACTTTGACCGAAGAAGATTTGACCCAGGTTTTCCTGAATGAAGAAAGCCTTGCAAAAGAAAAAGAATCGCTTGGTGCAAAAAAAGTTCTTGCATCAATAAAAAATCATACGGAAGTTTCTCTTTCAGCCTATCTTGCGGGATTTGACATCGAAGGAATGGGCGAGGTTCAGATTGAAAAACTCGTCGAGGCCGGATTTGACAGCCTTGAAAAAATAATCAATGCAAAAGAAGAAGAAATTGCTGAGGTCAACAGCTTTGCCCAGATAAGTGCTCATACTTTTTGCGAGGGAATCAAGGAAAATCTTGATGAGATAAAATCCCTTGTTGAAAGCGGTACTATAAAAATCAAGTCGAAGGCAAACGGTGTTTTTTCTGGAATGAGCTTTTGTTTTACAGGAGAACTTCATACCATGAAAAGGCAGGATGCGGAAGCTCTTGTTAAGAGCCTTGGCGGAAGTGCAAAATCATCGGTCGTAAAAGATCTTACGTATCTTGTGACAAACGATACGACTTCCGGCTCAAGCAAAAATAAAAAGGCTCAGGAACTTGGTATCCAGATTATCAACGAAGAAACATTTCTGTCTCTGGCAGGAAAGTCTTTGTAAAATCCTGAACGAACCAGTCCGGATTTACGGCTTCCATGTTCAGCCTGATTTCCCAGTGAAGGTGAGGGCCTGTCGCAAGACCTGTGCAGCCTGATTTCCCTATGAACTGTCCTTCCTTGACTTTTTCGCCTACTTGTACCGCCATCGAATCCAAATGATAGTACAAACTGTAAAGACCCGGCATGTGCTCTATGCAGATTGAATATCCGGTTGAATTTCTGTTTTCGGCCAGAACTACTTTTCCGTTTGAGCAGGCGTGAACGTCAGTTCCTGTTTTTACTCCGTAGTCTATTCCATAGTGCAGTCCTGTTGAACTGGTTCCGTCTGTATAG
>JAILRX010000053.1 GCA_024697985.1 Treponemataceae bacterium
CCGTCAAAGAAAGCAAGGATGACTCCAGTGACCAGCGCGACGATTCCTGAGTAGATTGAGCCTGTGGCATAAATGATTGCAGGGACTGTCATGACGGATAAAGTAACGTACGGAACGTAATATAAAAAGCTTCTGAAGAACTTATTTTTAATGTCTTTTCTGATAAGTGTCAGAGGCAACATCCTGATGAGGTAGATCGTTATTGCCGCAATCAAAAGGTAGATTGCAAGATTGTCATTAAGCTTCATTTGTTTCCTCCTTTACAGGGAAAATCAGGGCGGCAAGGGCTGCAATCACCAGCGTCAGGATTATTATTTTCATGCCTTCCGAAATACCTGAAAAAAACGGGATTTTACTGAAGGCAAAACTTGCGGCAAACGAAATCAGGACTATCAGTGCAATGACCTTGTTCTTTTTTGCAGCAGGAATTACGACTGCAAGGAACATTCCGTAAAGGGCGACGGAAAAAGCGTTTTCAGCCCAGACCGGCAATATCGCACCGACGGCAGCTCCCAAAAAGGTTCCGATCGTCCAGGCCGGACTTGCTATGGTCGTAGCGCCATAATTATAGAAAGGATTTAATCTTCCTTCGACATTCGAGGCGATTCCGAAAATTTCATCGGTAACTGAATATGAAACCAAAAATCTGTGGTAGAGTTTTTCTTCCGGGGCAAGTTTTTGACTGAGCGAACAGCTCATCAAAAGGTAACGAAGGTTTACGATGACCGTGGTCAAAAACATCTGAAGGTATCCGCTTCCCGATGCGATGATCGTAATGACAGCGAATTCTCCAGCACTTGCAAGCATTGCAAAACTCATGATGGCGGCCTGCCATGGTTCGAGTCCTGCTTTTTTTGCAGCTATTCCAAGCGTAAAAGAAACGGCAAAATATCCGAGGGCAATAGGAATTCCATCCTTAAGTCCTTTTTTGTACCATTTTTTATTTTCAGATTCGATGCCGTTCTTTTTTTTCATACGATACATTCTATCGACTTGCACTTTTCAATTCAAGATTGATGTTGGACTGATACTTGACCTGCATAAATTATCTGATTAACTTTAAAGATACAGATTAAAAGACTGGAGAAAAAAGTATGATTCAGGTTGAAAACATTTCCCGTTCTTTTGGAACCTTTAAGGCTGTTGATTCCATCAGCTTTTCAATTGAAACCGGGGAAATCGTAGGACTTTTGGGCCCGAACGGTGCCGGAAAAACCACAACAATGCGAATGATTACCGGCTTTATCGAGCAGAATTCAGGCTCAATCAAGATTGATGGAATTGACATCAGGGAAAATCCTAAGGAAGCAAAACGAAAAATCGGCTACATGAGCGAATCGGCTCCTCTTTATTCAGACATGATCGTTGCTGATTATCTTGAATACTGTGCAAAGATGCACGACGTGGACGGGAACGAAAGGGTTCCTCATCTTGCTTCTGTCTGTGGCCTTAACGACGTGATGCACAAAAAAATCAGCGAGCTCAGCCGCGGTTACAAGCAGCGAGTCGGTCTTGCACATGCGCTTATGAATGATCCTGAAATCTTGATTCTGGACGAACCGACAAGCGGTCTTGATCCGAACCAGATTATAGAAGTCCGTGCCCTCATCAAGGAAATCGGAAAAACCCGAACGGTAATCATTTCGACCCATATCCTAAGCGAGGTTGAAATGCTTTGTGACAGGGTAATCATCATTTCAAAAGGAACGATTGTTGCCGACAGCCCGACCCAGGAACTCCAGAGCCGATATGCCCAAAAATCAATCCTTAAAGTGCAGCTTTCAGACTTTTCTTCGGAAGAATCCGTCAAGAACACCTTTTCAAAAATCGAAGGCGTAGTTTCAGTTTCGTCTTCTGTAGTTCAGGATGAAAAACTCGGCAAGGTGTTGAAACTTGAGCTTTCAATTGCTGATGGAGCAGAAGTTCGGGGCAAAATCGCAAGAGAAACCGTCGAGAAGAATTTAGGTTCCCTGATCGAATTGAACCTTGAGAAAAACACGCTTGAGGATGTTTTCAAATCTCTTACAAGTGAAGGAGAATCTGATGAAAACTAAGACTAACAATCCAATATTTGTAATAATGAACCGCGAGCTTAAATCCTATTTTTCAAGCTTCGTGGCATACCTTGTAACCTT
>JAILRX010000083.1 GCA_024697985.1 Treponemataceae bacterium
CTTTACGGTTTCTCGTCTTAAAACTTCAAGGATGATGTCTTTTGCGCCAACGCCTTTTCTGAGTTTTCCGGTAAGTTTTACACCGAAAATTTTAGGCATGGCAAGATGGAAGGCTCCTCCGCCCATTGCAACTGCAACGTCGAGTCCGCCGGCTCCGATTGCGATCATTCCGATTCCACCGCCTGTAGGTGTGTGGCTGTCTGAACCCAACAGTGTCTTACCAGGTTTTCCAAAGCATTCAAGGTGAACCTGATGGCAGATTCCGTTTCCTGGTCGGCTGAAATAAAGGCCGTATTTTGCGGCGATTGACTGCAAGTAGCGGTGGTCATCCATGTTCTTGAAGTCTGTCTGAAGTGTATTGTGGTCAACATAGGAAACTGAAAGTTCAGTCTTTACTCTCGGAATTCCGATTGTTTCGAACTGAAGGTAGGTCATTGTACCTGTTGCGTCCTGTGTCAAAGTTTGGTCGATTTTGATTGCGATGTCGCTTCCGCGCTCGATTCTTTCGCCTTTTACGAATTTTGTGTCTGAACAAGCTTCAGGTACGATGTGGGCCTGAAGGATTTTTTCTGCCAGGGTAAGGGCCATTGAATTCTCCTAAAAGTATGAAATTTAATTGATGTTTTCTATAAATAGTATTTTAATCGATAGAAGTTTCATAATCAAGTATGATTGAAAATCAGCCGTTTTATAAGTATAATTTGATTGTGAAAAGAATTTTTTTAGGTCTTACGCTTATTTCCTCACTATTTTTGCTGGGCTGTCAGCAAAAAGTTGATTATCGTGTAAATCCTGAAACTTATGCTTCTCTCAAAAACAAAATCGTTTACCGTGACAATAAGCTCGACTGGACCGAATCCTTGGATACAACCCTTGTTGAAGAGGCTCCTCCTGCCGACACAAGCCCGAAAGGCATTTTTGAAAAACTGCATTTTTTGCAGACACAGTCTAAAAAAGATGATACTGAAAATACCCGAAAAAAACTTCCGGAAGGCTTTTCTGAAAACTCAGCCTTGAACCGCGTTTTCATCCCGAAGGGCACGGAGCCTGTTGAAATTTATCCGAATCTTGTTGGCTTTGGAAGCCTGGATGTTACCGGAGTTGATGAGCAGGTCTTTGAAGTAATTTCTGTTTTCATCGAAGGCATGAACAAAAAGGAGCTTGCAGTTTCCTGCATTGCAGAAAAGGCTCGTTTCTTAAAGCCTGTCTTTGAATATGACTTTGCCTATATTCCGCCTGTGGATTCGTTCATCGTCGGAAAGCCCTTTATCGTCAAGGAAGAAACATTGGATGAGTATCAGATTCCGGTAAGGCTTGTAACACAGGAAAACAACATCGATACGGTCTTTTTTCTTTCAGTTCAGAATAATAAATATTACATCGAACAGGTTTATTACCGGGGACTTTTTGATGAGTGATATCCTGAGCAATGTTGAGCGGGAGCTTGTAATAAAATACATTTCCCAGGAAAAGCCTGAAATCGTTCTAAAAAGATGCTTCGACCTTGATGAGTCAAATCAGAATGCAGTTTTTGCTCCACTTCAAATTGATGGATCTTCCTACTCAGTCCAGGACGAAAACATCATCCTCAAGCGAAAATCTGATTCACGAATCCTTGCTGATAATTCTCCTGTAATCGTCAACTTTTATTACAAGGGAAGGGCGATGTACTTTGAGTCGCGATACTGCCATTATAACGCGTATTTCATCATCCCGATTAACGACAAGATTTGTAAGTTTTTGGAGCAGACAAACGGCATCTACGACTACCTGACCTGCGATATAACGCCGTCGGGCGCCGAGGTCCAAGTGGACCGCCGGTTCACGAAAAAGTGCGTGACAAACGAAAACTTTTTGCTTTTCAAGGACGACGGCGGCGCGGGCACTGTTGCGGGCTCTATCGGCGGCGCGGGCACCCTTGAGACCAACATCCAAAAATTTTTCTCCTTCGATTTTCATAGCGAAAGCAACATTCAAAACAGAATTTTACCGCCAATCATTCTTTATCTTGGCGACGAATTTATGGTTGTGGCAAGCGAAAACGAATTTTTCCGCTTCGAAAAGGACACAGAATACAAAATTGAGCTTTCAATTCCCCAGGTCATCATCACGCGCGAAATCGAATGCACTGCTGTCTGCTCAAAAATCGTAAGCGACTCAATTGATAGTGAAAAAAAATGTTTTTTCTTTGATTTCAGGGATATGAAGCCGGAAGACATCCGCTTTTTATACGAAAAATCTCATCAAGAAAAATACGTGTAAGCAATCAGGAAAAAAATATTACGTCGTGCCGAGAAGAGCCTGATAGAATATAAAAATTGCTCTTTTTTTTACCCAATCCAGTACAGACTGTAGCGAGTAACGCCGTTATCGGCAGTCACCGTATTGTAACAAAAGCTTCGCCTGCGATTTTTTTTATGCAATTCAATTCTTCTTCACTCAAATTCTCAAGTTTTGTTATCATGCGAAAATGACCTTTTTG
>JAILRX010000092.1 GCA_024697985.1 Treponemataceae bacterium
CAAAAGTTTGATGGCCGTTTTTTCACCGATGCCCTTTACGCCTGGAACGTTGTCAGCCGTATCTCCGACCAGCGAGAGGATGTCCAGCATCTGTTCCGGCATGACTCCCCATTCTTTTTGGACTTCCTCGATTCCGCTTAAAGTCCATCCGCCAATCTTGTCACTTTTGATCATTGATGTTTTTTCGTTTACGAGCTGCATCAAATCCTTGTCGCTTGAAAGAATCCTGCAGTTCCAGCCGTTTTCGTTTGCCTTTTTGCAGAGGCTGGCGATTATGTCGTCTGCTTCAAAGCCTTCATTTTGCAGAATCTTGACTCCTGCTTTTTCCAGAGTTTCCTGGATGAAGGGAATCTGTGCGTGCAGGTCTTCCGGAGTTTTCTGTCTGGTAGCCTTGTATTCAGGGTACATCACGTGTCTGAACGTTTTGCCTATCGAATCGAAGGCTGCTGCCATATATTTGACATCATTTTTTTGTATCAACGAGAGCAGGTTGTTGAAAAATCCGTAGAGGGCACTTACATTTTCGTTTTTTTCGTTTACAAGAGGACGAGAGATGAAAGCGTAGTAGGAACGGTAGATTAAACCGTAAGAATCGATGATATAAAGTGTTTTATCCATAAAAAAACTCCGCCTTAGAATAGCACTGATTAATTCAAATAAGAGAATTAATTAGTGCATTCAATAGTGAGAGCATTTTGTAGCAACTTATTGGCATATAAAGAGTTGCGAAAAATGCAAAGGAAACGCAAATTTATGCATCGAGTATAAATTTGCGTTTCCTTATTATAGTTGAAGCGGAGTTTATTCACAAGTAAGGTTTTTTAGCCCTGAATGTCGAATACAGTAGCCGTATGAAGAATGTGCGAATAGACGTTCTTTCGTTTTGCGTATGGATTAAAGCGCGGATCGTTCATTCTTTCCATCTTTTCCTTGATTTCGGTCATATGGAGCTTGAGAAGATCGCGGTTCTTTTCATTTTGAACAAGAACTTCATCCTGGAGTTTGCTCAATTCGTGCTTAAGCTGTGGAATTTCAGCTGAAATAGGGCATCCAATCTGCTTGTACATACCTTCAATAGGATTAATCACTTTTTGGAGGTTTTGGATATTTTGTACAATCTGAGCTTCAAGTTCTGCGTGCGCGATGATTGCGTTATCATCTTCGTTTTCAATGCCTTCAGCCTGTTTTTCAAGGACTGTCAAATATTCCTGAAATTTTGCCCTCTGCTGTTCCAAAAGTTTTTTAAATCGTTTAAGGATGGCAACTCTCTCGTTAATCTGTTCCTGTGTCAAATTTTCCATATAATTCTCCTTAGCCGCTTATGCTGAAAGAAGGCGTGCCTTCTGATGTGTGAGTCTGTGTCATTGTGTCTGCCTGAGCCCAAGCTCCACGGAGTTCGCTCATCATGTTGCAGACAAAATCGATCTTTGATTTGTCCTGATTGATTGTGGCGTTCATCAATTCTTTGTTGAAAAAGAAATAGAGTGAAAGAAGATTTTCTGCAATGTCTTTTGCACTTTCGATGTTCATGTTCAAGGAAGCCATCAGTTCTGTGATTACTTCCTGAGCTTTCTGAACGCATTTGTTCATTCTTTCAATGTTGGAAGCTTCAACTTTTCCATCAGCGTTGAAATATGATGAAGCCATCTTCAACTGTTTGATAGCCTCATCATAAAGCATGATTAAAAGTTTTCCCTGAGTAGCGGTTTTTACACCTGTTGTTTTGTATGCCGAAAAAGCCTGATTATATGCCATAAAATCCCCTCCATGGAAATAAAATAGATATACAATTGTATTTTCGGCATCCCAAAAAATTACTTTAGGAAAAAAGTGCAGAATTATGAAGGAAATTTTTTGTAAAATAGTGCAGTTTCAGATATCAAAAACTTGTAAAATAGTGCAGTTTGGAATATCATAAATATGTAAAATAGTGCAGTTTGGGATACTAAAAATTTGTAAAATAGTGCAGTTTGGAGGCGATTATGGATACTCGTAGGTTGGAAGAAGTAATTTCGGATCAAAAACAGGAAATCGCAAAACTCATGCAAAAAAAATTTGTCGAAAGGAAAGAAGAATCGCTGGTCGATTTGAACAGTAATCTTGCACAAGTTGTAATCGGTGTGCGCAGAAGCGGAAAATCGATTCTTTGCAGGAATGTCCTGAAGAAGTCCGGTGTGCATTTTGCCTACGTCAACTTTGATGATGAGCGACTCTATTCTCTGACGGGAGATGATTTGAACGATGTTCTCCAAATTCTCTATAAAGTTTACGGTGAGTTTGAGTATCTTTTTATAGACGAAATACAGAATATTAGCGAATGGTTTTTGTTTGTGAATCGCTTGTTACGAAACGGAATGCATATTTTGATAACGGGTTCAAATGCGAAACTTTTAAGCGGTGAACTTGCCACACATCTTTCTGGTCGCCATACTCAGATAGAACTTTATCCTTTTTCATTTTCAGAATACTGCGATTTTTTTGATGTGGACAGGACATCTGTTGCTACAAAAGAAACAGCTTTTCGGCGTGCCGCTTTTGATGATTATATTAAAAACGGAGGGTTTCCTGAGTTCATTGCAAATCCACAAAACCAGACTTATATCAATACGCTCGTAAAAAATATTTTGGAAACCGACATCAAAAACCGTTATAAGGTTCGGTATACGGCAGTTCTTACGAATTTGGCACAACACATTATGAATATTGCTCCTTCAAGTATAAACTATACTGAATTGCAAAATCTCTTTTCTCTGAAATCCGTCCACACTGCGGAAAATTACGCAGCCTTTTACAAGAATGCATATATTTTTGTGGGATTGCAAAAATATTCGTCAAAAAGCAAATTCCGTGTTACTAATGAAAAATTTTACTGTGTCGATGTTGTATTGATGAATAGGCGTGAGAATGCGTTTGCCGGCGAAAATTTGGGTTGGCGACTTGAAACGCTCGTTTATATTGAATTGCTTCGTCGCTATCGTCCGCAAATGAAGGATATCTATTATTATGTTGATCGTTCGGGTGAAGTTGATTTTGTGGTTTGCGAACAAAATCGGGTGGAAGCGTTGTATCAGGTAAGTTATGACATTTCATCTGAAAAAACTAAAAAAAGAGAATTGAATGCCCTCATAAATGGCGCGACAAAACTGAATTGCAAAAATTTGTATCTGATTACGGATCATGAAAGATGCTTTGTAAATGAAAAGGGCTATGACATAAAAATCTGCCCTGCTTATGATTGGATGTGCGGGATAGAGTGAAAATCTTACTCCGCTAAAAACTCTTCCATAGTATCGACCAGCTCGCTGAAGTTCGTGCGCAGGCGTTTCATCAGTTCTTTCGTGCGGCGCTCGTTGTGGCTGATTGCGCTACCCTGTGGAAGAAAAAGCTCGTACGGCTCCACTTCAAGTGCATTCGCCAAATCCACGATGGTCTCAAAACTTCCCCATTTCCGCCCAGTCTCGATGTCACTATAGAATTTCTCCGTGATATGAACTCGCTCAGAAAGTTCTGCCTGGCTGAGTTTTTTATC
>JAILRX010000096.1 GCA_024697985.1 Treponemataceae bacterium
AGACGGATGTGTTCCAAAGAGCTTAGAGTCTTGATTTTCGACTCGTCGTAAGCTCCCTTACTTTTTTCTGTTCCACCCATAAATTAAATTATATCAGCAAATGGCAAAATTTGCAAACAAAGCTCATATCCTTCCATATGATGACAATTTTTTCGATGTTAACTATAATTTCATCAATTATGGATGACGAGGCACAATCAAAAAAAATCAAACTTCTCCTGGCACCGATGGCAACTTTAAGCCATGAAGCCCTACGGCGCGCTATTTTTAGGTTCGGCGGATGTGACGAATACTACTGCGAAATGATTCATGCCTCGAGTCTTCTTGCTGGTGGCGGCTTTGAAAAATACTACATAATGAACGGACCTGAAAGCGACAAGATGGTCTGGCAGCTAACGGATACAACTGATGAGCCGATCATCAAGGCGGCAAAAATCGTAAATGATTTGGGTGGAATCGGAGTCGACATCAACATGGGCTGCCCTGCTCCAGAAATTTACCGTCACGGTGCCGGAATGGCGTGGATGAATAAGGACCTTTCTGAAACAGCCAAAATGCTTGAAAAAATCGAACAGATTCTACAAAATGGCACATCAAGCTGCAAAAGACTCAGCGTTAAATGCCGTCTGGGTGAAGATGACTTTACCGACGAGAAGTTTTTTTCTTTCATCGACATGCTCGTTTCAAGCGGCGTAAAACAAATCGTCCTTCATCCAAGAACACGAAAGCAAAAATATTCAAGACCGGCCCGCTGGAGCTATGTCGAAAAGCTATGTGAATACTGTGCTGAAAAATATCCGGAAAACAAAATCAGCGTTATTGGAAACGGAGACGTAAAGGACATTACGAGCGCAAAAACAGCTCTTGAAACAGCCCCTGACGCGGACGGCATAATGCTTGCCCGATACGCCGTTCAAAAACCATGGCTTTTTGCCCAGATTGCACACGGCTCCAAGTTGAATGAAAAACTGGACCTCTACGAATTTTGCGATCAGTATCTCAGCGACATCAGAGAATGCCAGCCAAAAGAATTCTGGAAAACGAGGACTCAGAGATTTTTCGTATATTATTGTGACAATTTCAGTTTTGCAAACTATTTAAAATCAAAAATGCTCCATGCGGAAAGCCACACGGAGCAATTGCAGATATTGAAAGAATATCTTGAAAAGCAGACTGACGAAAAAATCATCAGCCTGTAAACTAAAGGTTGAAATCCCTGTATCGAAGGCTCATCATGTTCAAAAATTCCTTTTCAGGAACCGGTTTTCCAAAATAGAATCCCTGAAGGTAATCACAACCCATCGAGCTCATTTTTACAGCCTGTTCTTTTGTCTCAATTCCTGAAGCCAAAACCGGCATTCCAAACTGCTTTATCATTGAAACTGTCGAATTAAGGGCAGTCTGGTGATTCTCATCAGCAGTTGCAGCCCAAACGATGTTTCTGTCGATTTTAACCATCTTGAAAGGCATATCCAAAAGATAGTTGAGGTTTGAATAGCCTATTCCGTAATCATCCATTACGACTTCTACACCCGCTTCACCAAGCCTTTTGATGTTTCTGGTAAAGATTTCCGGCAGGTAGTCAAAGGAATTTTCCGTAATTTCAATACTGAGCAAAGACGGCTTGATTTTATAGGTCTTAAGATAATTCAAGATTGTATCGGCCATGATATCCTGCATTGACTGACAAACCGAAAGGTTGATGTGGATTTTTCGGATACCAAAGTCCGCCGGATTTCGAATAGAAGAAATCATCTTACATACTGATTCCAAAACTCGCTGGCCAATCTTAAAGATAGTGCCGTTTCGTTCTGCAAGCGGAATAAACTCTTCCGGCGAAATGTAATTGCCGTCATCATCCTGAAGTCGGCACAAGGCCTCAGCGCCAATCAAAACGCCTTCCTTAACAGAATAAATCGGCTGATAATAAACCTGGAAACGATTTCCACCTCTGACACCCTTGATAAGTTCGTCCTGTATTTTCTGATTACGTTTTCGCACAACCCAGTCGATTTTGCTAACATCGATCACTTCCTGCTTGAACTTAGGATCTTCGGCGATAAAATTGACGATCTCTTCAAGTTCTTCAGGACTGTTTGCATCTTGTGGGGAAACCAGGTAACAGATTCTGGTATAAAGCTTTAGGGTGATTTTTTCAGCATCACCAATGAGCCATCGCTGAGTAAACAAAGTCTTTATCTGTTCGATATTCTTTTGCAACTGAGCTTCATTATGATCTTTGAAACAGATTACGATTCTTCCTGGAACGATACTGAAAATTTTCTGTTTGTAAAACTGTCCCTTGATTGAATCTGAAATTTCTTTAAGGAGATCTTCACGCTGCTTGATGCCAAAAAATCTGGAAAGATAATCAACATCATCAATTAAAAGTGCGATGACGTCGAAAGGTTCCCGGGAATCAAACTGCTTTTTCATTAAAACTGAAAGAGCCTTTCTGTTGTAAAGGCCGGTCTCATTGTTGACGTAATCTTCGATTCGCTGTGAGTTGTATGAAAAAACAATTGCGGCAAGAGAAACACAGAACCATTCTATCAAGACATTTGGCCAGATAGTCTGGATAGCAAGACCGACTATACTGACAACAAAAAATGCCAGAAGAACGACAAGCTTACCGTTTCGCTTGAACTTTTCACGATTCATCCATATTGAAATTACTGAAAGAAGCGCATAGTAACCGGTAATGATGTACAAAACCGTAAACATTACAGTTCCACGATAGTAAAAACCGTTTTCATCAATATAGAAGATTACAGCATTGATTTTTCCAGTTGATGCAAGAATCGGTGAAAGAAAAACAAAAGCAAGTGAAACTGTATAAGGAATAATCATTGCTGCAGTTGCCATCATTTGATAGCCCCTGTCCTCATAACTTTTCTTGGAGAAAACACCTGAAATAATAAATGCATAAAGCGCATACAAAGGAGTAATGCTGTTGTTGAATACAAAGAAAAGTATGTTTACTACCCACATCAATGGGACCGGTGTATAGCCTCTGTTCTGAAGGAATGCCGAAAGAAAATCGAAAAAGGATGCAAAAAATGCATCGGCAATCATGAGACAAAAACAAATATCCTGCGTGTCTGATACTTTTAATCTTAAAAAGTAAAACAGTAAGACAACTGCATCTACGAGACATGCGGCTATGTCAAAATAGTAAATATATTCCACAAGGTTTAGTCTAACACAAGAACTTGCGTTTTTAAAGATTTTTTTTTATGAGTGCATTACGTCGTTTACAAGATCCTGAAATTCAGGATTTACAGAAACGTCTTCTGTCGAAATTTCATCTGAGACATGATATACGCCGGATTGATCGGAAACAATAGGTTCTGCTTCCTCTACTTCCATAAGTTCGCCGTCTACGGCTTTTTCACCGGTAAAATAAGGCACAAAAAGAGTTTCACTGTCGTTAACGCTCTCCAGTTCGGAAACCTCATCGACGTCGTCTGGCAAAGACTCTTCGAATGCGGACTCGGCGTCGTCTGATACAGGCGGCGTAGTTGAGGCGATTTCGTGCGCGTCTTTTTCATCCGAATCTTTCACGAAAGAATCGACGTTAAAAATCTTGAAATCGATTTTTTTGTCTGTACCATTGTCGCGGTGTTCTTCTGTATCGATGGCATCGCCAAGATGCTTTTCTTCTGTAAAATGAGAAAGATTTGTGACAGGTCTAGGCTCGGCGTCAGCAACCGGCTCAGCGTCTGCTATTTCTTCTATTTCTTCTACCGGCTCGGCGTCATCGAGTTTTTCAGCATCAGCAACTTCTTCAGCATCAGCAACTTCTTCGGCATCCAAGATTTCCTCGGCGTCGCTGTCGGCAACCGGCTCAGCGTCTGCTAGTTCTTCTATTTCTTCTACCGGCTCGGCGTCAGCAACTTCTTCGGCGTCGTCTAATTCTTCTATTTCTTCTGCCGGCTCGGCGTCATCGAGTTCTTCAGCATCAGCAACTTCTTCGGCGTCTACTTCCTCGACTTCGCCAAGCTCCTCGACCTCGTCAAGCTCTTCTACTTCATCAAGCTCCTCGACTTCGCCAAGTTCCTCAACTTCATCAAGCTCTTCTACTTCGTCAAGTTCCTCAACTTCATCAAGCTCCTCGACTTCGCCAAGCTCCTCAACTTCATCAAGTTCTTCAACCTCGTCCACGACGGCCGCTTTTTTGACAGGAGCTGCCTTTACGCCAGCCACAGAACTTACCTTGACGCCTTCCTTCGTTATCTGCTGCACTTCAGAGCGCATTGAAGTAACTGACTTCAAAAGCTCTTCAAGCACGGAACGAATTTCAGATGTTGTAACTGCACTATCGGACTTTTCGCCGGATTTTGCACCGATTGATTCTTCAATCTGAGTCCAACTTTTTTCAAGCAAAGCGTCAACATACGCTTCTCTCTTTTTTGCCCTTCGTCCAAGACTTTTCTTGATTTCGCGATTAAGTTCG
>JAILRX010000107.1 GCA_024697985.1 Treponemataceae bacterium
CCGATGTTATTATTATTCTAATCACAGAAGTTTGTACTTCTCTTATCACTTTTTTGGAAGAAAGCCATGCAGTTTTTTGATACTCATGCCCATTTGGGCCTCATCTATGATGATCCTATTGACCAACTTCGTGTAATTCAGGAAGCGAAAAAAGAAAACGTTACCCGAATTATCAGTATTTGTAATAGCCTTCACGATTTTTCTACAGTATATGCTAATCTCAAACCAATTTCAGGAATTTACCATGCCGTAGGTGTATCACCATCGGAAGTTAATTCCCCAGGAAAGGACTGGATTCAGCAGCTGGAAAAGAACCTCAAGTTGCCTAACGTTGTCGCTTTGGGCGAAACAGGCTTGGACTATTTTAAAAAATATGGTGATAAACGAAGCCAGATTGAGCTTTTCATAACCCAGCTTGAAATTGCCAACAAAAACGACATGCCTATCATCATTCATAACCGTGATGCAGGCAAAGATATCATGGACATTTTGTCTGAACGAATTCCGAAAGCTTCTGCCGTATTCCACTGCTACTCTGAAAATGCCGAATACGCAAAAAAAGCCCTCGATTTGCCGGTTTATTTCTCATTCGCAGGAAATTTAACTTATCGAAATGCAAAGAATCTGCACGAAACCGTCATGTCACTTCCGCTCGACCGAATTTTGATTGAATCGGAAAGTCCATTCATGGTACCAGCCGAATTCAGAAACATGCGCAACAAGCCTTCATATCTTGTTTCAACGGCAAAATTCCTTGCAGATATGCTCGAAATGGATCTTGAAGAATTAAGCGCCCAGCTTTGGAAAAACAGCTGCAAATTCTTCAGATTGCCAGAGTAAATTTCCACGGATGATTTGATGGCAGAGCTTTACCATCCCGTAATAATTGGAAGCCTGGAAATTCCAGGAAATCTTTTTCTCGCACCGATCGCCGGTTATTCTGACCGTGCGTTTCGGTATGTCTGTACACAAAATGGCGCAGACATGTGCTATACGGAAATGGTAAGTTCCGAAGCCCTTTACCGCGGTTCCGGCAAAACTGTAAACCTTTTGACCCGGGCTGAAAACGAAAAATTTTTTGCCGTCCAGCTTTTTGGTGGCGACGAAAAAGCCATTTACGAAGCTTCAAAAATTGTAATACAAAAATATAATCCTTCTCTGATTGATATTAACTGCGGATGCCCTGTCCCGAAAATCATCAAAAGCGGCGCAGGTTCTTTTTTGACGAAAAATCCTGATAAGCTGCGAACGATTGCACAGGCCGCAATCAAGGCTTCTGCCGAATTTTCACCGGACAAGTCGAATCCGATTCCGGTAACCGTAAAAATCCGTTCAGGTTGGGACAGTTCCTGCCTCACCTGGAAAGACGCCTCTGCAGCCGCCCTCGATGCTGGCTGCAAGGCCATCACGATTCATCCGCGAACTAAAAAACAGGGCTACGAAGGAAAAGCTGACTGGAGCATCCTTGCAGAACTCGTCGATTATGCGGCGAAAACCGCACCCGAAGTTCCAATTTTCGGTTCTGGCGATGTTTTTTCACCGGAAGACGCACGCCGCATGTTAGAAGAAACCGGCTGCAGAGGCGTCATGTTTGCACGAGGCGCGTTGGGCAATCCGTTTCAATTCGCCCTTACTAAACAGCTTTTACAGAATGGCTCATATCAGGAAATCCCGATTTCTAAAAAAATTGAAACTGGCCTTCAGGAACTGGATATTTTGGTTCAGGATAAGGGAGAAGACATCGGATGTCGTGAAATGCGAAAACGTTTTTGCTGCTATACAAAAGGAATTTCCAACGGCGCACAAATCAGAACATCAATTGTTTCTGCCTGCACTGTTGAAGATTATAAAAAAATCGCAAATTTAGTTTTAGAAACTATAAAAAGTTAGATTTATATGGTAGAATATTGGAACCGGTAAGTAAATTTTATGTCAATATTTAAAAAAATTTTAGAAACTTTTCAGCAACTATTTTTCTCATCCAGACCAGAAATCAAGGCAAAATTGGAATTTAAAAAAATAGAAGCTGAACTGAAAGAAATCAGACCGGAAATCTACAAAAACACCTACGCAACTCCAAACGTCGGACAGGCTTTTTACATCCTCTACAAAGAATCAAACCGGATTTCAAAAATTCTTAAAAACACGATTTGTTCTGAGGACGCCGCCGTTGCCAATCACTTTGCAAACATCCTGTTTCAGACAGGTTTTAAAGGCGAAACACGCCGAAAATTCGATAATCTTTCCTACGATTCGATGAAACAGGCCTTCCTTGAAGGTTCGAACAAAAAAGTCACACGCGAAAAACTAAAGCTTGATCTGGAAGACGTGCTTAAATCAATTCGTACCGAAGACTTTAGAAAAATCGAAAACGTAATGTGCCAGCTAGACCGACTCAACGACATCTGTAACTTCAGATACATCGACTTGGTAAACATGTTCTCGCCGGATTTCAACCCGAATCTGCCTGATCAAACTCCGGCTTTCATCAGCGTAGAATCGAACAAGCTCGACACATATTTCATGGATTTGCTTTTCCTCATCAGCAATTATGAAATCACAGCGGCACAGGGAAGGGCAGTCGTAGCGCTCTGGCAGTCAGTTACCGGAAAATACACCGAAGAAAAAGAAGAAGAACAGATTTTGGCTTCCCTTCGAAAAATGGCCTACGTTTTCAACCACATACTTACAAAATCAAATCTGCAGCTTTTCGTTCAGGTCATCAAACAAAAAACTGACATCAACTTCAAGGAATCAACTTTCAGTTCAAATAAATTGATGTCCTATTCGACAAGACTTCAGCGTCAGTTTACGACGACAGTCGACCGAATCGAAACCGAACTTCAGGACCAGCGAATTTCCGAAGACACAAATGCGCTTTTTGAAGAACATCCTCTTCTGGAACTTGAATACTACAATTCTGAAAACAGTTCATTTTTCCTCGACGTCGGTTTTCCTTCGTTCCTGTGGATAACTCCGCTTAGAATCCTCAAGTCGTTTGTTTCGCTCTTTTATTCAGAGCAGATTCAGGCCCTTCTTAACGATATCGTAGTTGAAGGCTTTTTCAATAACCCTGACTACAAGACCGATTTTGCACAAAAGGTTTTTGCCGGAAGCGAAACGATGGGAAAAATCAAGGCTTTCGAAGACAGTTTTGCAAAAGGCGGGCAGTTTGATATTGCTGTCCTCAGGAGCTGGGCAAAAGAGTGCAGCGTTAATCCTGAACTTGGAAAGAAACTTGCCATCGCAATTGAAACCGCAAACAGCAATGCAAATAAAATCCTTAAAAGCGAATGTACCGTTTTTAAACAGCTTTACAATTTAATACAGGCCTTGCTGGAAGAAGCACACAAGGTTAATGCAACTGATATAACAAATATTAAACTTTTGTTTAATTCTAGCCGAAATAAAGATAAAGTGGTGTTGTTGGAACAACAATACCCTAAATGGCCATTTTTCATTGATATTATGAAAAATTATGTTATCATTACAACAGTTGCACCTGACAACTAGTGCGGAAAAAAATGGAATTTATCGATTTTACAAACACATTTACACAAGAAGAAGACAATTCCTCATCAGAATCTTCAAAAATTGCTGATTATCAAAAGCAAATATATGACTACAAACAATTGATTCAAGTTTCCATGAGCTTAAGTTCTTCAATATTGGATCTTAATCAGTTGATTGATTCCATCAATTTAACAATTTTTGCTCAAATGAACACACTTGGGGCCGGAATGTTCATTCTACGTAATTTCGATTCTGAAACCCTTTCTCTCGATGATAACTATTCTGGTCTTGAACCTGATCCAAAAATCAAATATGAAATTCCACTTTCCTGTAAATTCACTAATTTTCTTGCAGAACAAAACAAAACTTTCACAATTTCTGAATTAAAAAAAGCAATCGGTAATGAAAATGTTCCTGTTCAGATTTCATCGCTCAATCCTACACTGATTATTCCGCTTAAGCAGAAAAACAGAATTAACGGTGTACTTCTTCTGGGTGACCAGATTGATCCTCGCCCTTACACAGCCTACGATCGTGAATACATAATGATGATTGCTTCTCTTTGCTCTATTGCCATAAACAATACGACACTTATCGAACAGACAACAACTGATATTATGACTCACCTCAAGCTCAAAACCTATTTTTATCAGGTACTTGCAGAAAAAATCGAAACTTCCGTATCTGATAATATTCCTCTTTCTGTTTTGATGCTTGATATCGACCATTTCAAAAAATTCAACGATACCTACGGACATGCCTGCGGTGACTACGTTTTGCAGACAATTTCTAAGATCATTCTCCAGGAAATCCGAGGACAGGATCTTGCCGGCCGTTATGGTGGAGAAGAATTTGTCGTCATGCTTTATAAAACTGATTCTGAAGCCGCGCTTTCTGTCGCTGAACGAATACGTAACGCAATCGCAACGGAAAAATATGTTTATGAAGGTACAAAACTTCACGTAACAATTTCTATCGGGGTTGCAACTTTGGATACAAAAAATCCTGATTCTGCAAAAATGCTTGTTGAATATGCTGACCGAGCGCTTTATCAGTCAAAAGAAAACGGTCGAAACCGTGTAACTCTTGCTACAAAAGATACGCCTTCGGTAAAAGATAATCTTGCAGCCAACGAAGAAAAATCTTCGGCTAAGGACAAAAAAACTGACAGTAAAACTAAGTCGGCCACTAAATCAAATTCAGGCACTAAATCAAACTCGAGCGCAAAGTGTAAAAAAAGCACAAAAAGCGGTACAAAAAGCGGATCGCAAAAATCCAAGGCTGAAAGTTCCAAAACAAACTCAGAGGAATGAGGATGATGAATCCTTTCAATAAAATCCGTCATCCATTCCGATACAGCTATTTTTACGCTTCATTTGCACTGATTGTCATCAATTTTGCTTTCTATATTCTTTGTCTGAACATTAGATCGTTGCCTTATTATTGCTCGCTCAACGTAATTTCCATCACAAAAGGTTATTATTTCTGGCAGTTTGTAACATACATGTTCGTTCACGCCAACTGGTCTCACATAATTTCGAACATGCTAGGACTTTTATTTTTTGGCGTAAGTCTCGAAAAGGCTATCGGGTCAAAAGAGTTCCTGCTTTTCTATTTTTCCACCGGAATTTTAAGTGGAATTTTTTCTTTCGTAATTTATCTTATCACACATCAATATAATGTTTATCTGATGGGCGCCTCAGGTGCAGTTTACGCGGTTCTTTTGATGTTTGCTGTTGCCTATCCGCGCTCCAAGATTTACGTTTGGGGCATTCTGCCGGTTCCTGCCCCGATTCTTGTTCTTGTATACGCCGCAATTGAAATTTACAGCGAGTTTTTCTCGTCTGGAAGCAACATTGCGCATCTGACGCATCTTGCAGGCTTTGGTTTTGCCTGGATTTACAGCATTATCCGCTTTGGAGAAAGTCCATGGAAAGTTTGGAAGCGAAATTTCCGCACGTAAGCAATTCGCGCACACAAGTTGCCAATTTAGGTGCTGCCCGTGCCAAAGCTGCGCACGGCACAAACAGTCACGCTGCCCGCGCCCAAGTTGCGCACGGCACAATCCGTCACGCTGCCCGCCTCAAATTTGCGCACGCGACAAGCCGTCACGCCGTCCGAGCCATCCTTCTCGCCCTGATTCTTGCGTCTATTTTTTGCTCGAACCTTTCAGCACAAAACTACAATGAAGGCCCTGCCACCATGCCGCGCCTCAGAATCCTACTGTGGTCTTTGATAGATTCAGACCCTGGCGTGCCCGTTGAATCAAAACCGGGCGACGAATTTTACACGAATTCCATCCGCGAAGTAAAAAAACTTGCACCATACGTTTTTGAAGGCATCATTTTTGGCTTTGATTTTGATTACACGCCATCAGATAAAACCCGACAGGTTGATGAATATTTCGAAGTTTCTTTTTCACGAGAAAACTATCAGTCACATAAGGATTTTGGTAAGCACATCAGCTATGAAGACGGATTTTTCAAGGATAATGCGCTTTACTGTTGGGCTGAATTCCACCTGACAGATGATTTATACAAGCGTGTTGCAAGAAAATATTCTGTTTCCATGCCTAAAACTCACGGACGGGGAAGTGGAAAAGTCCGCGACGGTGAAAATGGCATCGAAAACGCATTCGAAGATGCCATCAAAAAAGCCGTACGTTCCTATGCTCAGACCCTGACAAAAAACAAACCGAAAGAAATTACAGGTACTATTTTAATTGATGGCGAACCTAGAATCTTCATCCAGCATGGCCAATACTTTGTCGAGGCCGATTTTTTCATTGAAAATATAGAGGTGACGAACTATACTGTTTTCTAGGAGTTGTTATGAAAAACAATACTAGAAAAATATTGATTGCTCTATTATTACTCGTAATCTGCTCTTTATCTGCTTTCGCCATGGAAGTAACGGTTATTGAAGAAACCGAAGAATCATACTCCATCAAAATTCTCGAAGTTCAAAACTTCGCACAGGCTAAATTCATTCTTACAATC
>JAILRX010000108.1 GCA_024697985.1 Treponemataceae bacterium
CCCTTGCGCAAAAAAAAGGCTGCCGAGAAAAACTCAACAGCCTAAATAAATTTACACCATAATAATGATTTTATCATTCTACTCGAGTACGCCAAGAATAACTGGAGTGTTTGTTATACCTTTGCCTCTTGTCACTACTACTGTTATAGGAATTTCAACTGGCTGCCCAAATACATCTGCAATACCAGCTTCAATAACTTCAACTTTCACTTTTTCACTTATATAATTTATATAAATAGGCTTACTTTCAGAAAACAAGTAAACAATTTTTGCTATGCTTCCTCCATAGCCAGATTGTAATTGTAAAAATGGAATATAATAAGCATGACCTTCTTCAAGAGCTCCATTTTCTAGTAGTTTACAATTTCGATCTTCTTCTTCCTTACCATGATAAATAAAATCTTTTGTTATTTCTTTTATAGTCGCCTCATTACGAGCCTGCTTTTCCTCTTTCTTTCGTTTTTCCTCGGCATTTTTTTGTTTTATCTGTGCAATTTCCGATTCAATATTTTCAATTGTATCCTGATTATACTCGTCACCAATATCACCAAGATAATAAACTGAATTAGAACCACCATATCGCTCAATAATTATATTATGCAAATCTATTTTATTGTCTAACGAACCATACTTTAATTCTTTAAGTTCAATTAATTTCATTATAAAATCTTCAGTACAACAAGAATAATCTTTGTTTGGTAATATCTCTATAACTTCAGAATCATTTTCTGAATGGAGCTTTATCCATTCATCTTTAATTTTAATTTCGTAACTAGAAAACGTCTCTGCCCTGTAATATATATGTAACCAGCCATCTTTTAAATCTTCCCCTGATTTAATTTTTTTTGGCGATATATATGCTGTATAATATTTTTCTGATGATTTATATTTTTTCAGCTTTTTTGAAGCTTCTTTTTTCGACGATTTTGCAGAAATTTCATTGACAGAAACTTCTTTTTCAGAAGATATTTTCGAAGTTTCTTTATTATTAAATTCTTCACTCGAGAATTTATTTTCAACATTTTGTTTCACAACATAAGTATCCGAATTCGAAATTTGAAACTTATCTGCTAATTGAAACACCAAATCATCACATGCACCTTTATTTTCATAAATTTCAGGTATCGTTTTTACACATTTACTTTCACATTCAAACAAAGAATTTCCTGAACTATCCATCAGCTGACATTTTATAAGATATAGACTATTTTCGTAACATATTTGAAATTTCATGAAATATTCTGCTTCAAAACTTGTATAGTAATGATTTTTTATATTTCTCAATTTTAAGTATTTGATGGAATTATCAACAAACGCCTTCTCCACCAAAGTTCCTATGTATGAGTATTTATTTGAGTCCAAACCAACAAATTCTGGAACTTCTGTTTTAATAGCAACATTTTGTATATCTATTTCTTGAGCAAAACAAACTAACGACAAAATTACAAAAAACAACTCTAAAATTTTCTTTTTCATTTTCTACTCCAATATCCTTAGTTCAATCTTTCAATAAGATTTTTCAATTGCTCAATATACTTAAAAGTCGAATCTTCTTTATTTTCTTGTGCAGAACGACGTTTGTGTGCAAGAATTTCTTTTTCCAAATTTAATATCGTTGTATTCAAACTTCTTGCTTGATCTGCAAAAGATAATCCTTCAAAACCTTCACTATGATTTTTATGCTCTAACATAATCGACTTCCTTTCTCTTTAAGTTTTTGAAACATTCTTTAATTAAGAAACACTCAAGTGTTTCTTAATTCTATGCTAGCATAGAATTCGCCAGCGTATTAGACTCCCGAGTCATCAACATGTTTAATGCAAAATCTTTAAAAGTTATAATGGCACTCTGAACAAAAAAAATCGGCTCGTCCAAAGTGGCATTTGCAACCTCAAACAAACCGATGCATTTTCGTTTTTATCAGCGTTAATCCGCGTGAATCTATGATTCATTGTCTCCAGTGCCAGATCGTTCTGGAAAGTTCATTGCTGAAAGGCTGGAAATTGTTAAAATCTGGAAGCCAATCGGTGTCTTCGGTAAGCTCCTGATAAAAGAGGTAGGAAAAATCGTAATCAGCTATCATCTGCTGAACTGCGTCAAATTCGTTTTCGTTCATCAGCCTGTGCTGAAAGCAATCCAAGGCCGGCTTTCGCCTGTTCATTTCAGTTTCATCAAACTTTACGGGCGTATACTGACTCATTATCGAAATGCAGGCTCGCGCTCGCCCTGAATCATCGACATCAGCGTGTTTTTTAAGCCAGTCAAGAACAAGTCTTGTATCCTCAAGCCTTCCTGGAAGCACGAGATGGCGCACAATCACGCCTGATAGCATTTTTTCGATTGTCTGGCCGCCAAAGCGTTTTTCAGCTGCAATATCTCCGCTTGTAACATCGGCGACAGTTTCAAATTTAAGCGGTGCATGATTTATCATCCATCTTATGGCTTTTTTGTTCACAGAAGGATAGTCCGGAGCCTTAAAAACCGAATCAGAAATCAGTGGATTCAAAGTCTTCATGTCGGGAAGCCAGATGTCCACAAGACCGTCGAGCATTTCCAAAGCTTCGATTGTTTCATACGCAGATGAATTCCAGCAGACCGGAATTTTAAGCCCTCGTATTTTAGCCCTTTCAAGCCCGGCCACAACTGATGGAATTACATGACTTCCGGTAACTATGTTGATGTTTTCAGCCTTTTCGTCCTGAAGACGCAGGCATATATCAGCAAATTCATCTGAGTCAACTGTTCGCCCCATTCCATTCTGTGAAATCTGATAATTTTGACAAAAAGCGCATCTCAGGTTGCAGCCAGTTATAAAAATCGTACCCGAGCCGCCAAGCACCGTAACAGGAGGTTCTTCGCCAAAATGAATCGTGGCAGTTGCAATTCTTAAATCAGCCGTTTCCCTGCAAAATCCGAGTTCGCCTTCAAGCCGGTTTACCCCGCAGTTTCTGGGACAGAGAGTACAAGATTTATATTGAGACTGATTTGCCACTGTCATTTCCTCATCACAAAGTTTTCACATTACGGTTTTGGACCGCACTTATTTGATCAATTTTGTAAGAATTACGTCTTTTTGACGCCAGTTTTTGTTCACTTTTACCTGCAGGTCCAAATCAATTCGGTAATCAAAAATTTTTCTACATTCCTTGATTGATTCAACCCTGATGGTCTTGATCATCGAAGCCCCTTTTCCGATAACCATGCCCTTCTGACTTTCACGCTCAACGACAATAAAAGCCCTTACCCAAAGTTCCTTTCCGTCCTTGCGCATTTCCATGTCTGCAATTTCAACGTAAAGTGCATGCGGAATTTCATCGTACAGCCTGTTGATTGCCTGCTCCCTGATGATTTCTGCGATTCGAAAATCAACGTCCTGGTCCGTGTAAAACTCTGTCGGATAAAGATGTTCAGCAACTGGTGCAAATTCGAAAAGACTTCTCAAAACATCGTTTATTCCAATATCCTTCTGAGCAGAAATATCAAAGACCCTGGATGAAGGTATCTCTTTTAAATTCTGACTGATAAAAAGACGAGCCTTTGAGGTGGAAGTGTTCAATACATCAATTTTGTTGATGCCAACAACTGTTTTTTTTGCAAACGGCCGAATCAATTCTGCTGTCATCAATTCTTCTTCCTGAGGATTTCTGGTTGCATCCAGCAAATAAAGAATCGCATCAGCACTTTCAAGCTGATCCTGTGTCACGCCCTTCAATTTGAGGTTCAGTTTTTTCTCTGAATTGTGATAGCCTGGCGTATCGATAAAAACCAACTGCCCGAGGCTTGTATTTACAATGCCTTTCACAGCATTTCTTGTCGTCTGAGGGATGGCCGAAACGATTGAGATCTTTTCACCGCTGGCCGTATTTAAAAATGAGGATTTACCAACTGATGGTCGTCCGATAATTGCAACAACACCAGTTTTGTTTCCAACTTCGATTTCTTCTGATTCTTCCATACTGATATTATAATTGGCAAAGCAAAAAAAAACTACCTCCAAGCAATGCTATAGAGGTAGTCCCTTTAAGTCAGATTTCTATCAAACAGCCTTACCGTTTTTGATAGCAGCTTTGCAGTATTTGCAAATCTTTACTTTCTGACCATCGATTTCCTGTTCATAAAGAACTTTGATACCGTCTTTTTTGCACCTTCCGCATACTCCTCGGCCATGTGCTACTTGATCACGAATACCTTTTCCACGATGTGATTTTGACATAGTGTACTCCTTATTAATTACTCAGCAGCATTAGCTGGTTCAGCATCAGCTTTTGGTTCTGCTTTTTTAGCAGTCTTTTTTGCTGGTGCTTTTTTTGCGTCAGTTTTCTTTGATTCAGTTTTTTTAGCTTTTGTATCTTTCTTTGCTTTTGAAGATTTGTCGCCATCCAACTGATAATCAACCATTTCCAAAATAACGATATCAGCAGCGTCACCCTGTCTGAATCCCATTTTGAGGATTCGAGTATAACCGCCGTCTCGGTCTTTCATTCTAGGACCAATGTTTGTAAAAAGCTTAGCTAATACAATTTCATCCTGGATAAATTTTGCTGCTTCACGTCGATTGTGAACGCTATCTACTTTAGCACGTGTAATCAACTTTTCAGCACACTTTCGAACTTCCAAAGCCTTAGCTTTTGTAGTTGTAATTCGTTCATATCTGAACAAAGAAGTTGTCATGTTTCTTAACATAGCTCGGCGATGAGAACTTGTTCTAGAAAGTGCATTAAAACCACTCTTATGATTCATCTGTCTATTCCTTTTTCGATAAATTTAAGTCAGCATCCAAATGGCTGTAATCTGTCATTCCGAGGCTAAAACCCCATTCCTGGAGCTTCTCTTTGATTTCCTGCAAACTTTTCTTTCCAAAGTTTCTTGTTTTCGCAATTTCGTCTTCTGTTTTTCTTGTCAATTCACCGATATTTTTAATCTGTGCATTTTTAAGACAGTTTACAGAACGAACAGAAAGTTCAAGTTCTTCAACCGGTGTGTTAAGAATCTGTCGGATTCTATCAGAAATCTCGTTAGATTCTTCACCATGACCAATCTCTGTATCATTGAAATTGATAAAAATCGCAAAATGATCTTTAGCAATCTTTGCAGCTTCACCAAGTGCATCTTCTGGAGCAATTGTTCCATCAGTCCAAATTTCCAAAATAAGTTTGTCGTAGTCGTTTCGCTGTCCTACTCGGCATGGCTCAATGGCATACTTAACTTTTTTGATAGGGCTGAAAATTGCATCCATCGGAATTGTACCTACAATTTCGACATTCTCACTATTTGTTTCAGCAGGAACATATCCTCGTCCCAATTCAACCTGAATTTCAAATTCGATGTGAGCACCTTCCATCATTGTGAAGAGGTGTACACCTTTTGTGAATACTTCAAGCGAAGATCCCTGTTCGAAATTGTCGCTGGTTACATCACCAGGTCCTTTGAATTCGAACATGAATGTTTCCTGTTCAACTTCATCAGCAAGCTTGAAACGAATCTGTTTCAAACTGTTCAAAACTTCCAAAGTATCTTCTACAACGTTTGGAATTGTTTCGTATTCGCTTGAAATAACATGAGGTACGTTATCCGCATCATACGAAGTTATTCTTACAGAACTAACAGCATAACCCTGAATAGAAGATAACAGCACTCTGCGCAACGTATTTCCTACTGTAGTACCAAAACCTGGTTCAAAAGGATACGCCGTGAATTTTCCATAACTTGGATTATCTTCGAGATGTTCAAAGTTAATCCCTTTTGGTTTTTTAAACTCTTTAAGCAGATTTTTTCGGGCCATCCTAACTCCTTACCTTGAATAGAACTCTACTATAAGGTGCTCTTCTACTTCATAATCGATATCAGCTTTTGTAGGCAAACTTAAAACCTTTGCTGAAAATGTTTCACTGTTAACTTCGAGCCACTGTGGAACTTTTCGATTGTAGTCCTTACCAACAGATTCTTTGATACCATTAGTGCTCTGGCTTGCTTCACAAACTGAAATCACATCACCAAGTTTTACCTGATAAGAAGGAATATCTACCTTCTTTCCATTAACCTGAATATGTCCGTGACTTACCATCTGTCGAGCTGCATTTCGAGTTTTTGCAAAGCCCATTCGGAAAATAACATTATCAAGTCTAAGTTCCAACAACTGAAGGAAGTTTTCACCTGTTGATCCTGCCATTTTTGAAGCACGATCATATGTCAATCGGAACTGTTTTTCCATCATGCCATAAATGAACTTAACTTTCTGCTTTTCGTTCAACTGAATACCATATTCAGACTTCTTTCGACGTACGTTTCCTTTTGGATCGCGTTTTGTCTGTTTATCATAACCCATAACGACTGGGTTAATTCCCAATGCTTTACATCTTTTTAAGATAGGCTGTGTACATTTTCCCATTATCAAAGGCTCCTTAATTATATACGTCGTGTCTTTTTAGGACGACATCCATTATGTGGAATTGGAGTTATATCACTGATTGATTTAACTTTGAGTCCCATATTTCCAAGGGAGCGAACTGCTGATTCGCGACCTACACCAGGTCCTTTGACATATACATGTACTTCTTTAAGGCCATAGCTTGCTGCTTTCTGTACTGCTGTTTCAGCAACAGTCTGAGCAGCGAATGGAGTAGATTTTTTAGCTCCATTGAAGCCAAGTCCACCTGAAGAAGCCCAAGCCAAAGTATTTCCATTAAGATCTGTAATGGTTACGATTGTATTATTGAATGTAGCCTGAATGTATACATTGCCTTCGTAAACACTTTTCTTTTCTTTTCTTTTCTTTACGGTAGCCAATTTACTATTCCTCCACCTAACTGTTACTTCTTCTTACCTGCAACGGTCTTTTTCTTACCTTTGCGAGTTCGAGAATTTGTTCGAGTGCGCTGTCCATGAACAGGCAATCCCTTTCTGTGTCGAAGACCTCGGTAACATCCGATATCCATAAGACGTTTGATGTTCAAACCGATTTCAGATCGAAGTCGACCTTCTACTTTGTATTCGTTATCGATCAAAGTTCGAAGTGTACCTACTTCATCCTGAGAAAGGTCATTCATCATTCTGTTAGGATCGATTTTAGCCTTTGCACAAATTTGTTCAGCAGATGAACGTCCAATACCAAAAATATAAGTCAATGCAATATTGACATGTTTATTAGGGAGGTCAACTCCCGCAATTCGAGCCATCTAATACTCCTCAACCCTGTCTCTGCTTATGTTTTGGATTTGAACAAACAATTCGGACAACACCAAATCGTTTGATAACTTTACACTTATCGCAGATAGGCTTAACGCTGGTTCGTACTTTCATAATATCCTCCGGATACTTTAAATAGTGCAACGATATCGAACCCAATATAAAATTGCCATTCGATATCGAATATTAAACACTATTTTCTAAAGTTTTTCTACCAGTTACATCAAAAAAATTACAGATTTCTTGATCGCAACTTTCCCTTTTTTACCAATCCATCTTGATGATGCATCTTCATAAGGGCTTCTACCTGACTCATCGTATCCAAGTCAACGCCAACCAAAATCAACAGTGAAGTACCACCCATCAACATTGAAATTGATGAAGGGAAACCAAACAAAATCTGAATGATTGTTGGCAGGATAGCGATTACAGCAAGGTATAATGAACCTGGCAGCACAAGTCGGTTCAAAACTTTTTGCATATAAGCTTCCATGTTGTCTGTTCTGATACCTGGAATTGATCCTCCATTCTCACGAATATTTTTTGCGATTTCAGTGGGGTTCAGGGTAACCTGAGTGTAGAAGTATGCAAAAAATATAATCAACAGTACATAGAAAATATTATACCAAACTCCACTAGGAGTGAGGAATGCTGCAAGTTTGTTCAACCATCTAACATTTGGTCCCAAGCTAGTCGCGATTTGCAATGGGAATGTCAGGAATGATGAAGCAAAGATTACAGGGATAACTCCTGATGGATTAATTTTAAAAGGAATATATGTGCTCTGACCGCCATACATCTTGCGTCCTACAACGCGTTTTGCATAGGTTACCGGAATCTTTCTCTGTCCCTGCTGTTCGTAAATAACAAGAACGATGATTCCAACAAACATGATAAGAGCAACAATTACAAATACAACATTGGTTTCACCGTTTCGTACCATTCGGATCAACTCCCATACAGCTGATGGAAGTCGAGCAACGATACCGGCAAAAATCAACATTGAAATACCATTTCCGATACCACGATTAGTAATCTGCTCACCAAGCCAAATCGTAATCATACTTCCTGTTGTTACAGAAATCATTGCGATTGCCTTGAAAAGGAATTTATTACTAATAACAACGGCACCAGGAATATTCGCCGCATATACAGTAACAGCCATTGATTGTAGCAAACAAACAAAAACTGTTCCTACTTTTGTCCACTTCTGAACTCTTTTCTGTCCACCATCTTCCTGCGCAATGCGCTTCAAAGATGGGAAAATAATAAGAGCCAACTGCAAAATAATCTGCATTGAGATGTATGGCATTACACCAAGCATGAATACAGAAAAGTTTGAGAAGGCTCCACCAGCAAAAAAGTCCATGTAATCAACAAAGGCATTTCCCTTAGTCATTGACTCGAAATATGAAGTCAATGCCTGAGGGTCTATTCCAGGAATAGTTAAAACACTACCCAATCGAAAAACAGCGAGAATGAAAAAAGTAAAGAAGATTCTGTGACGAAGTTCTTTAATTTTGAACATATTTACAAATGCGTTGTTTGCCATGACTATCTCACTATTTATTTATCTGAAGTTTTTTCATCACATGAAACTACTTTTCCACCAGCTTTTTCGATCTTCTCTTTAGCTGAAGCAGAAACCTTATCTACAGATACTGTAAGTTTCTTTGTGATTTCTCCATTTCCTAAAACTTTTACCAATGAAACTACTTTCTTTGAAAGCAATCCCTTACTTCTAAGAGATTCAGCGTTAACTGTTTCTCCATCAGCAAATTTAGCTTCAAGATCACTCAGATTGAAGATTACGTATTCCTTCTTGAACGGATAGTTAGAGAATCCTCTCATTGCTATTCGTCGGTACAAAGGCATCTGTCCACCTTCAAATCCAACATAAACTTTTCCACCTGATCGAGACTGCTGTCCCTTGTTACCTTTACCAGCAGTGGAACCAAGTCCTGATCCCTGACCACGACCAACACGAGTTGGTTTTCTATTTGCACCATATGGAGCATGTAATTCGAAATCTGACATTAGTTCAACTCCTCGCATTTTACAAGATGTGAAACAGAAGAAATCATACCTGCAATAGCTGGTGTCAATTCATGTTCCACAGAAGAATTAATTTTCTTCAAACCAAGGCTTCGTACAGTTGCTCTCTTTTCAGGTTTCTGTCCGATAGTACTTTTAATCAAAGTAACTTTAACTTTCTTTGCTTTAGCCATGTACTACCCCCACAAATCCTTAAGAGTTTTGCTTCGGTTCTTAGCAACTTCGCCAGCATTCATGAGGCCTTTTACAGCTTCAAATGTTGCTCTAACTACGTTTACTGAAGTATTTGAACCCAAAGACTTAGACATAACGTCTGTAGCTCCAGCTGCTTCAAGAACAGCACGAACAGGTCCACCGGCAATAATACCTGTACCTGAACAAGCAGGTTTCAAAAGTACAGAAGAGCTCTTGTATTCAGCCTGAATTTCATGTGGAATTGTTCCATTCTTAAGTGGAACAGTAACCATGTTTCTCTTTGCTTTATCAACACTCTTTCTGATAGCTTCTGTAACGTCATTGGCCTTACCAAAACCAAAGCCAACTTTACCTTTTTTATCGCCAACAATTGTCAATGCTGAGAAAGAATATCTTCGTCCACCTTTTACTACTTTTGCAGTTCGGTTCAACTTGATAAGCTTTTCAACAAATTCTTTTTCTTTTGGCTGATCCCTATCAAAATTTTTCTGGTGATCCATAGTTTCTCCTAGAATTCTACACCAGCCTTGCGAGCACCGTCAGCAAGAGCCTGCACTACACCGTGGTAGAGATATCCGTTTCTATCAAAAACAACAGTCTTGATTTTTTTATCAAGAATGCGTTTGCCAAATGCTTCACCTAATTTTGCAGCACCTTCTACATTCGGTTTCAATGATGAAAATTCTTTTTCAAGAGTAGAAATAGAAGCAAGAGTATTTCCTGTTTCATCATCAATAATCTGCATATACAAGTTGCAGTTGCTGCGTGTTACTGTCATACGAGGTCGTTCAGCAGTTCCGTGCAATGTCTTGCGGATGTGAATCTTTCTCTTAAGGCGCTTTCTGTCTTTATCATTAAGTTTCTTAAACATCTTATTACATCCTTATTTAACACCGGATTTACCGATTTTTCTTCTGATAACTTCAGTTTCGTAACGGATACCCTTTCCTTTGTAAGGTTCTGGACCGCGAAGCTTTCGAATATCAGCTGCAAATTCACCAACGTCCTGTTTGTTGATTCCTGAAATCAGGATTTTTCCCTGACCGTCTGTTGTAACAGTCAAGTTAGCAGGAATTGTTGCAATAAATTCACTTGAATATCCAAGGTTCATAACAAGTTTATTACCCTGAACTTCAGCTCGATAACCAACACCAGTAATAACAAGGTTCTTTGAAAAACCTGTTGATACACCAACAATCATGTTGTGGATAAGATTTCTGTACAAACCGTGTGAAGCTCGTGCAGGTTTAGTATCGTTAACTCTGTTTACTACAACTGAGTTATCTGAAACCTCAATCTTAACCAGGTCATTAAAATCCTGAGTTAATTTTCCCTTAGGACCTTCAACAGTAACAGTGTTGTTAGCAACACTAACTTTTACACCTGCTGGAATAGATACAGGAAGTTTACCAATTCTAGACATTTACTCTCCCTCCCCTATTACCAAACATTGCAAATTAATTCACCACCAACCATCTTTTCTGCAGCCTTCTTTCCGGTTGTTACACCAACAGAAGTTGAAACGATGACTGTTCCGTATCCATTAAACATACGTGGCAAATCTTTGTAGCCAGAATAAACACGTCTACCTGGTGTAGAAATCTTTTCGATTCCGTGAATAACAGGTTCGTTATTATCATCATACTTCAAGAAGATTCGGATTACGTTAACGCCATCCTGTGTTACTTTCTTGAAATTCTTAATATACCCTTCAGTTTTTAGGATTTTCACGATTTCCAACTTAAGTTTGGAAGTAGAAACGTCTACCTTTTCGTGGCGGGCCATTGCCGCATTCCTAACCTTAGTAAGCATATCTGCTATTGGGTCTGAAACGCTCATTTTCTATCTCCTCACTACCAACTGGATTTCGTTACGCCTGGGATCAGGCCTTCACTTGCCAACTTACGGAAACATACACGACACATCTTGTACTTTCGCAAGTATCCTCGAGGGCGACCGCATACCAAACAACGATTTACTTTTCGTGTGCTATATTTAGGTGTGCGCTGTGCTTTAATAATCATTGATTTTTTAGCCATGAAGTCCTCACTTATTTCCTAAAAGGCATTCCAAACTTGACAAGAAGAGCTCGAGCTTCATTATCAGTCTTAGCACTGGTAACAAAGTTAATGTTCATACCAGAAACTTTTTCGATTTTATCGAAGTCGATTTCAGGGAAGATAATCTGCTCTGTAATACCAAGAGAATAATTTCCATGACCATCAAATCCGTTTGGTTTGATTCCACGGAAATCCTTAACACGAGGTAATGCAACATTGATCAAACGATCGAGGAATTCATACATACGATTTCCTCGCAATGTTACCATTACACCAACCTCATTGCCCTCACGAAGTTTGAAGTTTGCGATAGACTTCTTAGCTCTTGTCTTTACAGCCTTCTGACCTGTAATTGCTGTAAGGTCAGTTACTGCGGCGTCAAGGAGTTTCTTGTTCGAGAGAGCTTCGCCAACACCCATGCTTACCACGATCTTTTTAAGAGCTGGTATCTGCATTTTGGATGTGTATCCCATTTCTTTGAATAACTCTGGGGCGATTTTGTCAATATAGACTTTCTTAAGCCGGGGTACGTAATTACTCATTATAGAGTTTCTCCACATTTGCGACATACACGAATTTTTTTGTCGCCATCAATTTTATATCCAATACGAGTAGGACCACATTTCTTGCAAACGATTGCTACATTTGAAATGTGAAGGGGAGCTTCAACTTCAGAAATTCCTCCGCGATCCTGCTGACTGCGTTTTTTCATTGCTTTTTTAACAAGGTTAACACCAGAAACGATTACTTTGTCTTCGTTAACACGTACAACGTTTCCTCTTTTGCCCTTGTCTTTTCCAGCGATAACTTCTACAAGGTCATCCTTGCGGATTTTTACTTTATTCTGCATATCATAATCTCCTTATAGAACTTCTGGAGCCAAAGATACGATCTTCATATAATCCATATCTCGAAGCTCACGTGCTACTGGACCAAAAACACGTTTACCTTTTGGGTTGTTACTTGCATCGATGATTACGCAAGCGTTGTCATCGAAACGAATGTAAGTACCATCTGGTCTACGATATTCTTTAGCAATTCTAACTATTACAGCTTTTTCAACTGAACCTTTTTTGATTGTAGATGTAGGAATAGCATCCTTAACAGCTACAACAACAACGTCACCAATACTTGCATATCGGCGGTGTGAACCACCGAGTACTTTAATGCATTGAACAAGTTTAGCACCTGAGTTATCAGCAACATTCAAATTTGTCTGCATCTGAACCATTCTAATCTCTCCTGCTTATTTAGCTCGTTCAATGATTTCTGCAAGTCTCCAGCATTTATCTTTGCTGAGAGGTCTGCATTCTACAATACGAACACGATCTCCGATATGAGCATCGTTGTTCTCATCATGTACCTTGCATTTCTTGACACGGGTAACATACTTTTTATAAAGCCTATGCATCTTTTTTGTTGCTACTGATACAACAATGGTTTTATCCATTTTATCACTTGTAACAAGACCAACAAATGAACGTTTTGCAGGCTTATTCTGAACTACTTGTTCTTCCACGAGTCAGCTCCTACTTATCCTGTCCGGCCAGTTCTTTCTGGCGGATTAACGTATTCAAACGAGCAATTTCTCTTCTCATTGTACGTTTCTGCAAAGGATTATCTACATGTCCGATTACCATCTGGAATCTAAGATCCATGTACTTCTTTTTAAGCTCATTCCGTTTTGCAACGAGTTCGGAATAAGACAGTTCTTTTTCTTTTTTTGCCATCTTTCTTCTCCTTAAAGAACTTCGTTACGATAAGCAATCTTTGTTTTGATAGGAAGTTTACTTCCTGCAAGTTTGATTGCTTCTTCGGCAATAGCTAATTCAACACCACCAACTTCAAAAAGAATCTGACCTGGTTTAATTACAGCTGCCCAGAATTCTGGAGCACCTTTACCTTTTCCCTGTCGGGTTTCAGCAGGTTTCTTTGAAATTGGTTTATCTGGAAATACTCGAATCCAAACCTGACCACGTCGGTTGATCTTACGATTCAAAGCAACACGGGCAGCTTCGATATGTCTTGCAGACAACCAAATTGGTTCGAGAGCTACAAGAGCAACATCACCGAAATCTACGTTGCATCCTCGAGTAGCATTTCCATCAATTCTTCCACGTTGCACCTTACGGTGCATTACTCTTTTAGGACTAAGTGCCATCGACTACTTCCTTTCAGATTTAGCACCGCGGCTAGAACGAGCTGGTCTTTCACTCTTTTCAGAGTTTTCTGTTCGCTCTGCTGAGCGGTCACGATGATTTTTTCGGAGAAGCTGTCCAGCATCTTCGTTTTTATCGTGTCCATACATCATTCCATTGAAAACCCAAACTTTTACACCGATTTTTCCGTATGTTGTATGAGCTTCAGCGAAACCATAATCAATATCTGCACGAAGAGTATGAAGTGGAACTCGTCCTTCCTTATGCTCTTCTGTTCTAGACATTTCTGCACCACCAAGACGACCACTCATTCGAATTTTAATTCCCTGAGCGCCATTCTTCATAGCATTGCTTGAAGCCTGTTTCATTACTTTTCTGAATGAAGCTCTGTTAACAAGCTGTCTTGCAATATTCTGTGCAATTAATGAAGAGTTAACTTCAGCATGTTTGATCTCTTTAATCTTGATCTGAACTTTCTTTGTTAACTGCTTCTGAATTTCAGCACCAATTCTTTCGATATTAGCGCCCTTAACACCAATGATTACACCAGGTCGAGCAGTATGAATAACGATTGTTACTCGCTGAGGATGTCGAATAATTTCAACTTCAGCGATATCTGCATTATTACATTCTGGCAATGCATAAATCATTTTTCGGATTTTCAGATCTTCATGAAGCAAATCTGCATAATCTCGTGGATTTGCATACCAACGTGACTGCCAAGTTTTATTAACACCAAGGCGCAATCCAATAGGATTTACTTTCTGTCCCACGTTACTCTCCTGCCTTTTCGTCAACTACGACTGAAATATGACACATACGTCTTAAAAGCATGTCTGCACGGCCTTTACCGCGGAACCAAACTCTCTTCAATCGAGGACCTTCATCAATTCGAATTTCCTTGACGTAAAGCATATCTTCATCCAGCTTCTTGTTTGCATAAAGTGCATTTGATGTTGCGGACTTAAGTGTTCCGTAAATCAACTGTGCACCTTTCTGTGGCATATTCTCAAGAATAGCCATAGCCTCTGAACAGGTCTTTCCCTTAATAACATTAGCTACAGGTCTAACTTTTGTAGGTGATGCTATGAGAAATTTTGTAGTGGCTCTATATCCATTTTTATCAGCCATATTACTCCACCTATTTTACAGCTTTCTTGTCTGAACCAGCATGACCACGGAAAATACGTGTAGGAGCAAATTCGCCGAGCTTATGTCCGACGAGATTTTCTGTTACATACACAGGAATCCAAGTCTTGCCGTTATACACTGAAATTGTATTTCCAACCATCTCAGGTATAATTGTAGAACAACGTGAGTAAGTTTTAATTGTTTTCTTACCAGCTGCTTCTACCTTATTCATCTCAATAACCTTTTTATAAAGACTCTTTTCAATAAAAGGGCCTTTCTTAACTGATCTTGACACGGTTATCTCCTATACTACTTCTTTCGGCGTGAAACAATAAAATTGTTCGAAACCTTACGCTTGTTGCGAGTTTTGTAACCGCGACAAGGTTGTCCCCAAGGAGTAACTGGGTTACGTCCTTTTCCAGCGCCTTCACCACCACCAAGTGGGTGATCAACAGGGTTCATAGCCATACCACGAACAGAAGGACGAATACCTCTCCATCTGTTGCGACCAGCTTTACCAAGTTGTGTATTCATTCGATCTTCATTACCAACAATACCGATTGTTGCGTAACAGTTCTTATGTACTCGTCTAACTTCACCAGATGGAAGTCTGATTGTTACATAATCACCTTCTTTAGCTGCAACAAGAGCACTTGCTCCAGCAGACCGTGCCAACTGTCCTCCACGACCGAGTGTGAGCTCGATATTGTGAACAGTAAAACCTACTGGGATAGATTCAAGTGGAAGTGCATTTCCTACTGTAGGAGCGGCATCTTTTCCAGAAAGAATTTTCTGTCCGATTTCCAATCCCTTTGGTGCGAGAATGTATCTCTTTTCACCATCAGCATAGAATACCAAAGCGATATTTGCACTTCGGTTTGGATCGTACTCAATTGTACGAACTGTTCCAGGAATCCCATATTTATCCCGTTTAAAATCAATCACACGATACTTTCTCTTGTGGCCACCACCCTGATGTCGTACAGAAATACGTCCACCAGCACCGCGACCGCCGCGTGATTTTAGACCAGATGACAAACTTTTCTCAGGTTTATCTGCGGTCAATTCATCTCTCTGCAAGTCAATTCGAGTTCGAGTACCTGCAGTGATCGGCTTATATACTTTAAGAGCCATTTAGGTTCCCCTTATTAAACGCAGCCGAGGGCTTAAACGCCTTCGAACACCTTAATTGTCTCGCCAGGAGCTAATCTGACGATAGCTTTTTTCCAACTGGATGTTTTACCAGGTCTTGTTCTAACCCGTTTAACTTTTCCACCAACATTCATAACAGTACAATCAAGAACTTTTACTTTGAAAAGTTTGCTTACTGCATCTTTAATTTCACACTTATTCGCATCCGGATGTACTTTGAAAACATATTTTCCTTCATCTCGAAGAAATGTAGCTTTCTCAGACAATACAGGCTCGATAAGAACATCTTCCAAAGTCATTATTCAGCCTCCTTGTAAAAATCCGAAAGATTTTTTGCAGCGCTTTCAAGCATGATGATTTTCTGTCCGTAGAACAGATCATGCGCTCTTAAGCGATTGTAAGAAAGGAATGAAATTGTAGGAATATTATTTCCTGCGCGTTTAATCATTGCATCATCATCTTTCAAAACGATAACTGTTCGGTATTCGTCTTTTATAAAATTCTTAAGAATAGCTGCAAGATCCTTTGTCTTTCCGCTTTCTACAGTAAAATCCTCTACGATAGTTAATCTGTCATCCTGAGCTTTCTGACTCAAGATAAATTTCATTGCCAAGCGTTTAACTTTCTTAGGCAATGCAAAACTGTAATCACGTGGTTTTGGTCCAAAGATTACACCGCCGCCTCTTGTAATAGGAGATTTCTTATCACCTCGACGAGCGTTACCTGTTCCCTTCTGTCGATATGGTTTAGCATTGCTACCATGAACTTCAGAGCGGTCTTTTGTGCAAGCAGTACCAACACGCTTATTAGCTAATTCGTTATTAATGGCATAGTAGATAACATCTTCATTGACCGGGAGGTCGAATACTTTATCATCAAGAGTTATTGTCCGAAGCTCTTTGCCATCGATTGAATAGACTTTCTTTTCCATGTCTTTTCCTCGCTGTTATTTCTTTACCGCGGACTTGATGATCAGCGTACAATCTTTATTCCCGGGAACTGCCCCACGAACCATAACTACTTTTAATTCAGGATCAATCTTAACAATTTTAAGATTCTGAACTGTAATTCTTTCACGTCCCATACGACCTGGCATCTTTACATTTTTAAAGGTGCGTCCTGGTGACGTACACTGTCCGGTTCCACCGGCTTCTCTATGGAATTTTGAACCATGAGTGCTTCTTCCACCATGGAAACCCCATCTCTTCATTACACCCTGAAATCCTTTACCTTTTGATGTAGCAGTAACATCCAAATAGCGAATTCCTTCAAGAAGTTCAACACCAACTTCATCGCCTACAGAAACTTCTGCATCAAAATTTCGAAACTCTTTCAAATTTCGTTTAGGTGTAACATTCTCTGGAAACTGACCTGCGTAGCATTTGGTTACTTTGTTCTGTTTTACATCATCAAGACCCAAAACTACTGCATCATAACCTGCAGTTTCCTTTGTCTTTTTGGCAACAACTGTGTTAGGCTCAACGTGGATCACGGTTACCGGTGTAAGGCTGCCGTCTTCGTCGAAAACCTGAGTCATTCCAACTTTTTTTGCAATCAGACCTTTCATTCTGATATTCTCCTTAAGAAGAAAAGTATCTTTTCTTCATTTTTTATAGCCGCCATTCTCTGATCCTGAGAACCGTACCATTTTTTTCAGTAATTTATAATTACTGTTTAATTTCTACATCAACACCAGCAGGCAATTCAAGCTTCATCAAAGCATCCATAACACCTGATGAAGGTTCAATAATATCAATAAGTCGTTTGTGAGAACGCATTTCGAACTGTTCTCTTGATTTTTTGTTTACGTGTGGTGAACGTAAAACTGTAATCTTATTGATTCTGGTAGGAAGCGGGATAGGTCCTGAAACCTTAGCTCCAGCTTTCTGCACTGTCTGCACAATGGATTTTGCACTTTGATCGATCAACTCAACATCAAAAGCCTTGAGTTTGACACGAATCTTTTCAGTAGCCATTTTTCCTCCAGGAAAATAAGACGGAAGATTTAGAACCTTCCGCCCTATTTATCATCCTTATTCTACGATTTCTGTTACCTGTCCAGAAGCGATTGTTCGTCCACCTTCACGAATAGCGAACTTCAAACCTTTGTCCATAGCAACTGGGTGAATCAATTCTCCGATAATCTTAACGTTATCACCTGGTTTAACCATATCAACTCCAGCTGGGAGTGTTACAGTACCTGTAATATCTGTTGTTCGGAAATAGAACTGTGGTCGATATCCTGAGAAGAATGGGCTGTGTCGTCCACCTTCTTCCTTTGAAAGAACGTAAATCTGTCCTTCAAACTTTGTATGAGGATGAATTGTACCTGGCTTAGCAAGAACCTGTCCACGCTCAACATCTTTCTTTTCAATACCTCGGAGAAGAATACCAACGTTATCACCAGCGATACCCTGATCCAATGTCTTCTGGAACATTTCGATACCTGTAGCAACTGTTGAAGCTGTAGGTCGAATACCTACGATTTCAACTG
>JAILRX010000133.1 GCA_024697985.1 Treponemataceae bacterium
CCGTGGTCAGCTGTGATACACATGATACCGCCGGCTTCTTCGATTGCGGCCTTGAGTCGTCCGAGCTGAAGGTCCATTCCTTCCATTGAGCATACAACTGCATTGAAAACACCTGTGTGTCCAACCATATCTCCGTTAGGATAGTTGAGTCGGATGTGGTCGTATTTTCCGCTCTTGATTGCTTCGATTACTTTGTCTGTGATTTCAGCACATTTCATCCATGGTCGCTGTTCGAAAGGAACGACATCACTTGGAACTTCGATGTAGTCTTCGAGCTTTTCATCGAATTTTCCCTGTTTGTTTCCGTTGAAGAAGTATGTTACGTGTCCGTATTTCTGTGTTTCAGAAATGGCAAGCAATTTTACGCCTGTTTTTGTAAGGTATTCACCCATAGTTCTGTCGATTGAAGGTGGATTTACAAGGTACTGAGCTGGAATATGAGCGTCTCCGTCGTATTCCATCATGCCGGCATATTCAACACATGGAACTCGTTTTCTGTCGAATGGAAGATCTCCACCTTTTGGTGTTTCAAAAGCTCGTGTGATTTCCAAAGCTCGGTCTCCACGGAAGTTGAAGTAGATAACGCTGTCTCCGTCTTCGATTGTTCCGACTGGTTTTCCGTTTTCAGCGATTACGAATTCGTGCATGTCCTGGTCGAGTACGCCTGGGATTTCAGCTCGGTATGTTTCGATTGCTTTTGTAGCGCTTTCGAATTTGCGGCCTTCGCCAAGAACGTGTGCATTCCAGCCTCTTTCAACCATGCTCCAGTCAGCGTTGTATCGGTCCATAGTCATGTACATTCGTCCGCCACCAGATGCGATTCGGTAATCAACTCCGGCAAATCCTGCCAAAAATTCTTCAAGTGGTGTGATGTAATTCAATGCTGATGTCGGGTCTACGTCTCGTCCGTCCAGAAGAGCGTGAACTCGAAGTTTTTTAACGCCGTCTTTGTAAGCCTGGCTGATCATTGCTTTAAGGTGATCGATGTGTGAGTGAACGTTTCCGTCTGAAACCAAACCGATAAAGTGAAGGGCAGAAGCTTTGTCGTTTACGTTTTTAACGAGTTTCTGCCAGGTTGCAGCCTGGAACATTGAACCGTTGGCGATTGATTCTCCAACAAGTTTTGCGCCCTGAGCAAATACTCGGCCGCATCCCATTGCGTTGTGTCCAACTTCGCTGTTTCCCATGTCATCATCAGTTGGAAGACCTACGGCCGTACCGTGAGCTTTGAGCTGTGTGTGAGGACAGTTCTTTGTGAACCAGTCCAGGTACTTCATTTTAGACGCCTTAACTGCGTCTCCGTCTTCGTATTTTCCATATCCAACGCCGTCCATAATTACGAGAACTACAGGACCTCGTCGGCCTTTCCAATTCGGATTTTTCTGTAAAGCATGCATTGTGTCTGCCATAACAACCTCTTTATATGCTATTTATTGATATCATTCTATCGATTTTTTTAAGTTTGTACAATGAAAGAAGCCCTTTTGTTACAAAAATCGTTAGCAATAGGTAACCAAGTTTTCCTTGACAATCCGTCATTATCAACTGATAATCAATCAGGATTACTTACTGCTAGATAATTATTTTGCTTTCAAAAAAAGTTTCCTTGATATAAACACGTTAAACTTGACTTAACCGTTTTTTTTTTGGAGGCTTCTATGTTTGATAAGTTTAAACATTCTATTTTTATCTGTTTTTCAGTTCTTTTTGTTTTTATTTTTACAGCCTGCTCTCTTATTTCTAACTCAGATAATGATTCAAGTTTGAGGTTTGTTATTGATGAAAACAGTGCCCGTCAGCTTGCTTCACGTTCTGAATCATCTGCTGATATGACCCTCACCATCTCGATTAAAGGTGACTATACCCAGACAAAAAGCGCCGTGATAAATTCAAGCGGAACCACGCAGATTTCTTTTGCAGCAATTCCTATCGGAGCTTTGGTTTACGTAGAAGCCTCTGTTCGTGATTCAGACAACAATCTTTGCTATACCGGAAGAAGCGATTCTGTAACGATAGTTGAAGGTGAAAATAGCATTCCTCTCAGACTTACTCCATATTCTGAAGAAGGGGAAGAAGTCATTATCTATGTATCTGCAAGCGGCAGTGATACGACAGGTGACGGAAGTCAGTCGAATCCTTACGCAAGTATTTCTGGAGCAGTTTCCGGAATGAATAATGGAAATAACGACTATCTTATTTATGTTGATGGAACCCTGTCTGGCTCACAGAGCATTTCATCATCTGCAAGGGCCAATTCAATCACCATTGAAGGTCTTAAAGGTGACTCTTCAGATACTCTTGACGGTGGCTTTACAGAAAATTCAACAGGTACAACACTGACAATTTCAACGGCCGTACCAGTAACAATAAAAAACCTCAAAATTACAGGCGGTTATAATACAAATGGCGGCGGTATTTCCATGTCTTCAGGCACCACTGTAAAAATTGCCGACGGAACTATTATTACAAATAATATATCAACTACGCACGGCGCTGGTATTTATAACGATGGCGGAATCCTCTTTGTATATGGCACTGCCCTTATCGGCACCGCATCTCCTTCTAGTATTGCCACAAGCACTTCTTATGGAAATAAAGCAATCGGCTCTGGTGACGGTATCACAGGTTGTGGTGGCGGTATCTATTCTTCTGCGACAGACGGAGGAGCTGTTTATTTAGGCTACAGTGACGCAAATACCAAGACTGCCTGGACAGGTGGCATTTACCAAAATTATTCTTCTGGCGCTCCCTATGGTGGTGGCGGCATTTATACAGCTTCTCCTCTCTATATGGCCAGCGGTTCAATTGCATACAACCTTGCAGAATCTACTTATAATGATGCTAAGGGAGGCGGAGTTTATTTACAAAATACTTTTACCATGACCGGTGGCTCCATAAACAAAAATAAATCAACTTGTAATGGCGGCGGAATTTACCTCAACAGTGCCTATTCTGACAGTGACACTAGTTTCAAAGAAGGACTCCTTTATATGTCCGGCTCTGCAGTCATTGGAGATGAGTCTACTTCAGTTGCAACAAGCGACTCCTGTGGAAATTATGGCTCTTATGGAGGTGGCGGTATAACCAATTATGGCAAAGTCTATTTGGGCTATACCGATGCAGATACCAAGGCAACTTTAACAGGCGGTATTTTACACAACTATGTAAACGACGGATCGGGAGGTGGAATTTATTCAGACAATGATAGCCAAGTTTACCTGGCCAGCGGTTCTATTTCCTATAACTATTCTGGTGGAGAAGAGTATGGTGGAGGAGCTATATATCTTTGTTCTGCAAGCTTAACCATGAGCGGCGGTTCAATTTCGTCAAATACATCAGCAGGTAATGGCGGAGGTCTTTATCTTTCAAGTGGAAGCCTTACTATGACCGCAGGTTCTATTTCGTCAAATACAGCAACAAGTAATGGCGGAGGTCTCTATCTTTCAGGTGGAAGTTTTACTATGACCGCAGGTTCCGTAAAAACTAACAGCGCGGCATCAGGTTATACATACTATGGTAAAGAGGATGTCAACATCAACATAAATGGAGAGCAGATTGAAGGAACAACGGATTATGATACTGGTGAAACGACCTTCTTGTCGAACGAGGACATCGAGCTGTAAGTAAAGGGGCTGGATTTCTAGCCGATTTCGCCGCCGTAGAATTCGTTTTTGATGCAGTTGAGGATTTCAAGATCGTGGTCATCAATTGTGGCGTCATCAAGATTTACAAAGTCGAGGACGTAGTGGATGGCAGGATTTTCAGGAGTGCCGCCAATCTGCGTGAAAAATGGATAGAACTCAGCCGAGCTTTTTTCGAAAAACAGCCACGCGATTAGATAGACCATCTGGCCGCCAGTCGTGTAGCTGGATTTTTCGGCGAGAGGTGAGTGGATTTCTAGAGTCTTGATGTATGTCTGGGCGACTTGATTTTTGTCGTCGCCGTTGATTTCGTTCTGAATTTCCATGCAGGCCTTGTAGATTTTGCAGGCATCGTACAGGGCTTCCTCGTCCTTGACGATTGCATCAGCCCTTGCGGACTTTGCACCGAGCGCCTCAAAAGGTGATTTGTAGATTTTGTAGGTCGCAACCACGGCCTTCTTGAGTTTTTCGTTTCGTTCGCTCAAAGCCTTGTCGAATTTAGTGCTTTCTGATGGCTGGATGTTCAGTTTTGCGTCATCAGCCTTGTTGAATCGGCTTAGTTTTTGAGAAAATTCGTTAATTGCAGCAGATAATTTTGATTGTTCACCGGCCATAGATTTACTCCCTCTCCAGCCAAAACGTTTCGTAGTTTTCGGTGTGGAGCGTGATGTGGCTTTTTTCCAGAAGGCCATCGACGAA
>JAILRX010000135.1 GCA_024697985.1 Treponemataceae bacterium
CCATCCATGTATTTTGTCGTTGCGTGAGTTACGATATCTGCACCCCATTCAATCGGGCGACAGTTGATTGGAGTCGGGAAAGTGTTGTCAACGATGAGAGGCACGTTGTGGGCATGAGCAACACGGGCGAATTTTTCAATATCCAAAACTGTAAGTGCCGGATTTGCAATTGTCTCACCGAACATTGCCCTTGTGTTTCTCTGAAAAGCCTTTCCGAGTTCTTCTTCAGAAGCATCAGGATCTACAAAAGTTACGTCAATTCCCATCTTCTGCATTGTTACGCTGATAAGGTTGAAAGTTCCTCCGTAAATACATGAAGAAGCTACGATGTGACTTCCTGCTTCACAGATATTGAAAAGTGCAAAAAAGTTTGCTGCCTGACCGCTTGAAGTAAGCATGGCTGCTGTTCCGCCTTCCAAAGCCGCGATTTTTGCTGCGACAAAGTCGTTTGTAGGATTCTGAAGTCGGGTATAGAAATATCCGCTTGCTTCGAGATCAAACAGTTTTCCCATGTCTTCGCTTGTATCGTATTTGAAAGTTGTTGACTGTACGATTGGAATCTGACGAGGTTCGCCGTTTCCAGGAACATAACCTGCCTGAATGCATTTTGTATTGATAGAATCTGACATAATTAATCTCCTAAATTCTTAACTTTTGCAAAGCATAGAACTTATACTAAACTTTTTCAAGTTATAATTCGGAAATTAATTTTCGTTGTGCTTTTTGGCATTTTCCAGATGGCGGTTCAAAAGAGTGTCAAAATCGTAATCACGTTTCATTTTTTCAAGGATGGTGGTGACAACTTTATAGACATCCTGATTTTCCTGATAGTCGGCAGGACATACAAAATTGACACGGTTATCCAGAATCAACTTTTCTGCAGTCTTTCGTTTTTTAGAATCCTTTGGCTTGTAAACCGCGATTGAATATCCGCCGTTCTGCTTTACCATCTTCATGCATGGAATGTCGGTTTCTCCGTCACCAAAATAAATCATCCTCTTGAAAGGAATCGGTCTTTGATCTTCTGGAACATACTCGTTGATTCTCTTATTGTCGCTGACTTCTTCAATTCCCTTGTTTATCTTGAAAAGAAACTGTGTTTTATTGGTAAAGTCCACCGCAACTGCCGGCCAGATTGCAACGTCGTTTACATCGTATAAAAAAGAGCAGGCATAAATTTTCTTGAACTCATCGGCAATCGGAGTGCCTTCAATCATTTCCTTTAAGCCTGATGAATTTATATAATGCTCGATTTCAAGTCCGAGTTTTTTTCCATACTCGTTGATGAGAGAAAACCATTCTTTTACGCCGTTATAAAGCTCAACAGTTTTACCGAACTTAACGAATGAATCTCGTTTTACAGAAATGCCTGCATGATTTGCCTCTTCAAGCATGAGCTTCATGTAACAAAGGATTCCGCTTGCATCCTGCTCCTTGGAAAGTTTTTCCGTCTTACTCCAGAACTGGGAAGAATCCATCCCTAAAGCTTCAATAAAACTGAATTCCTGCATGTTTTTAGGAGACAATGTTCCGTCAAAATCATAAACTAAGGCAACTTTTGGATTTTTCATCTTTCCCTCCGAGAAAAAAATTATAAGGCAGAAACTCTGACCTTTCCATTTGATGTGTTCAAAATTTCAGATGCAAGGGATTCAAAATTCTGTTCTGGAACCAAACCTGAAATTTTTATATCAGTCTGAAAATCTTCGCTAAGATCTTCACTTCCGTATCTTAGGCAGATTTTTTTTGCATTTTCGTAAAAATCATAGCCGGTCGAAAAGCAAAACGAAACGGTCTTCACGATGGGTTTGCTTTGTGCAAGTGCAAGAACACCTTTAGCAGAATCCCCGTAAGCTTTGACAAGTCCGCCTGTTCCCAAAAGAGTTCCGCCAAAATACCTGGTAACCGTCAGGATGCAATAAGTGATTCCACTTCCCTTCAGCACGTCCAAGGCAGGTCTTCCAGCCGTTCCGCCCGGTTCTCCGTCATCGCTGCAGCCTAAAATTTCGCCGTTATCTCCGATTACAAAGGCATGAACTACATGACGAGCATCAAAATATTTTTCTTTTTGATTTTTAATCAGAGTACGGGCCTCATTCTGCGTTTCCACAGGAAAAAGTTCTGCAATAAAACGAGATTTTTTTACTTCAAGCTCAAAGGTGCAGTATTCGCTAAGTCTGTTCATTCTTTATCAACCTCGCAAGGTGGCGGCAAAAGCAAAATCGGCTGAAATTCTGTTTCTTTGCTCGATGAAAGCTCCTCGAAAAAAACTGAAATGGCAAAGACCGAATAAAGTGCGACAAAAATCAGACCGACAGGATAGATGAAACGAAGTGTTTCTGAAACCATCTTGAATTTATCAAAATGAACAAGGGTCCTGTCGATAGCAAATCCGACGGCAAAAACCAAAAAAGGAATCGCAATCGAGTGCAAAACCAATCCTAAAAGTGAAAAATAGTGAGAATAAACTGATTTAACGCTTTTTTTAATCAAGACGAAAAATTTTTCCTTACGTTCCGTGTATAAATAAATTGGAAGATATGCAAAAGAAAAAAGAAAGGCCAAATCAAGGAAAATCCAAAGCGCGACTGAAAGCATGAAATCGATGCTGAATCCGTGATCCAAATTCATGATGGCTTCAACGTTTGCATCCAAAATCAAAGCGTAGATTTCCTTGTCCAGCGCCCGATCTGCAAAAAATACATATGGAAGAAACGAGAGTAAAAGAAGGATGATGAAAGCAGCCAAATAAAAAAGCGAAATCAAAAACATTCGTTTTTCGCGGAAAAAATACAAAAGATGCCCGATTACACCACGCTGATTTGATGAAAGCAGATAGGTCAACAGAAAAAATCCGAAAATAAAGGTCGTTATTACGTATGTAAAAAGATAGATGAGCGGATAGGCCATGAATGGAATTTTCATGAAAAGCACGCTGAAAAATCCGAGTGCAAAATATGAAACATTGATCAGAAAAAATAATGCAAAAAGCGAAAGAAGAGAAAAAGAATAGTTTTTTCTAAGTGACATTTTTACCTTTGGATATAAACTGCTCATCAATTTAAGTATACACTATTTTTGGCATTTATGCTAATCTAGCATTCATGAGCGGAAATACATTTGGAAAAATATTTAAGGTAACGACTTTTGGCGAAAGTCACGGAGCTTCATTAGGCGGCGTAATCGACGGACTTCCAGCAGGATTGGATATCGACATCGAAAAGATCCAAAAAGACTTGGACAGACGAAAGCCGTCACAAAAAAGTCCGGACGGAAGCGTAAATAAATCAGTTACGCAGAGAAACGAAAGCGACACCATCCAGATTTTAAGCGGTATTTTCGAAGGAAAATCAACCGGATGTCCGATAGGTTTCGTAATTCCAAACTCAGATGCCCACTCAAGCGATTATTCTGATATTGCCGAAAAATTCAGACCGGGACACGCAGACTACACGTTTTATGAAAAATATGGTATCCGCGACTACCGAGGCGGCGGACGAAGTTCCGGTCGTGAAACTGCCTGCCGGGTTGCAGGAGGAGCCTTCGCAAAAATTCTTCTTGAAAAACTCTTTCCGCAATTTGAAATAACAGCAAGTACGACAGAGGCTGCCGGAATCAAGGCAGAAACTTTTGACAAAGACGAAATTGAAAAGAACTCCCTTCGATGCGCTGATAAAAATGCTGCAAAAAAGATGGAAGAAAGAATCGAAGAAATCCGTTCAAAGGGCGATTCCTGCGGAGCCATCGTTGAGTGCCGCATAAAAGGCATTAAAGCCGGCCTTGGAGAACCCGTTTTCGACAAACTTGATGCACTTTTAGCCCAGGCAATGCTTTCAATCGGAGCAATAAAAGGCATCGAATTTGGAAGCGGCTTTGAAAGTGCCGGAATGCTCGGTTCTGAATGGAACGACCAGATGAAAAAGGCTGATTCAAACGGACAGGTTTTCAAGACAAATCATGCCGGCGGAATTCTTGGCGGAATGTCCAACGGAAACGAAATCGTTTTCAGGGTAGCAATCAAACCGGTTCCAAGCATAAGCTGCGAGCAAAACACAATCGACAAGACTGGAAATGAATGCACTATGCAAATTAAGGGAAGACACGACATCTGTCTTGCACCTAGAATCATTCCTGTAATTGAAGCTATGGCAAGCATTGTACTTGCAGACCTTGCACTACAAAATTTAACTTCTAAGATCAACTGAAAGCTATGAAAAAGATTAAACTTACTAAAAAGACTCTGACAATTTCTATCTGTTCGGCTGTGGCATTCATCCTTCTCGTTCTATTTGCGCCATACCCGATTTACCTTAAAAATCTGGAATCAAAGCCTGCAAAAATTTTGCCGGATGAACAGATTGTTGAATTTCAGCAAATCATAAAGGAAAAATATCCGCGTCCTGCGATTCGACCACTGCCATATCAGGTCAAAATTGATGAACTGAACATACACGCAAAGTCCGCAATCGCAGTTGATTTTGAAAGCGGCTGCATCATGTACGAAAAAAATTCGGAAGAAAAAATTCCGCCTGCCTCGATGACAAAACTAGTCCTGATGTACATCGCGCTGGATGCTATAAACGACGGAAAAGCAAGTTTTGATGATGTTGTAGAACTTCCGCCAGAATCGTGGGCTAAAAATGCACCACCCCACTCATCACTGATGTTTTTGGGCGAAGGACAGCACGTTACTTTGGATGAAATCATAACAGGACTTAACGTAGTTTCAGGAAACGATGCGGCAGTTGCAATTGCAATGTATATTTTCGGTTCGGTTGATGAGTGCATCAGCAAAATGAACGAAACAGTCCAAAGCATGGGATTAAAGAATACCCATTTTGAAGAAGTTTCCGGTTACAGCGAAAAGAACATGACCACCGCAAAGGATTTTTCAATTTTTTGCGTAAATTATGTTAGAAAATTTCCTTTTGCCCTTCCAAAATATCACAGTCTGAAATCCTTCACCTATCCAAAGGCGCAAAACCTGAGAGATGGATGGACTTACGAACGAGGACAAAAAGAAGGCGTTCCACTCGAAGGTACAATGCCGATTACACAGACTGCAACAAACCTGGCTTTGAATAAAATTCCGAACGCTGACGGTTTAAAGACAGGTTACATCGATGAAAGCGGCTACAATCTTGCACTTTCTGTATATAAAGACGGCCAGAGACTTATTTCGGTCACAATGGGAGGACCTGGTGCAACTTCAACTGAAGGCGGAAATCTAAGGGCAGAAGACGCTGTCCTCATTTCAGACTGGGTTTACAAGGCTTTTTCGAGCGTGCCGGTTGGAAAAATGGAACCTGTAAGATACAAAGTACCGGGCGGAAAAGAATACTGCTGCAACCTTATAGAAATCTGTCCAGAAAATCACTTTGTGCTCTGCCCTAACATCACTGATGAAAAAGGAAACTATTATCCTTT
>JAILRX010000138.1 GCA_024697985.1 Treponemataceae bacterium
ACTAATCAATCCTTATGCCACATCCATGTAAGTTCATGTTTGTTATAGCAAAGATGGACTACATGCGAGTCTGGTATCGAAGCAAATTTTTCAACCAGATCCCAGTCAATTTCTCCCTGCATTTTTATCGTGCAGATCATATTTTTTGTTCTTCCGCTTTCAATCCAAAGATTAACCCAGTTCAAGAGCCGCTCAGGATAGCAGATTACATCTGAAAAGACAAAATCAAATGGCCCGATTTTATCAGTTTCCAGGGTAAAGGCATCGTGCTTCAAAAACTCAACTGAAGAATCATTCATCAGACTGTCGCAAAGTTCAGCCCTGTCCACTGCAAAAACACGGCTTCCAAGCTGCCTCAAAACCCATGTCCATCCTCCAGGACAGGCTCCGGCATCAAAACAGTAGGATTTTTCATCCGGCAGCGGAGTTTTATAGAAATACGCAAAACGGACGAGCGCTTCCTGAAGCTTAAGATAGGCCCTGCTCGGAGGATTTTCGTGGTCCTCGATGAACTGGAAATATCCTGAAGGAAGAGGTGACGTGGCAGTTTCAGAATAAAGCATCTTGTTTTCATCAATCAGCGTAAAAAGTCCAATCTGTGACGATGGAATTTCAAAAGGAAAGGATTTTGGCTTAAGGTTGATGAAAGGAAGTTTTTCCTGAATCAAAGATGAACGGCGGAAAAACGAAAACTGATATGAAGCCCAGTTTCGCTGAATGGCTTTCAGAAATTTCGCAGCTTCCCCGATAGATTCAAACTTTTGAAATTTAGGATTGATTGCAGTCGTTCTTGCCCAATACGGATATTTTTCACATGCAAAAGGAGAAACGTTTTCCGTGTAAAAAAGATCGCCGTAGACAGTGAAGTCGGAAAGTTCCATGTTGAATCGGGATTTTAATTCTGAAACCAGCATCTGGCTCATTTCTGGATATGCAAGGAAAGCTACAGGCATTATTTTTCAAAACCTTTTAAAAGTTCTTCTTCTTCATCCAAGGTTTCTTTTTCCTGCTTAAGGCTTGTGATGTATTTTTCGAAGTCGCGAGAACTTGGAGAACGAATAATTCTGAATCCAACCTCACATGCATTGTCCGTATTTTTCGTCCAGGTAACGTTTGCAATAAGAGAAAAAGGTGCGGAAAATTCTTTTCGTGCACAGAGGATTTTCAATTCATATTCGATATCAGTTTCGATCTCGAGGTTTGCAGGGAAACGGACCTTGCAGCCGGAACGACTGATATCAACAAGAACGCCGGAAAAGAGGCAGATATCGGGAGCATCAACACGACCGATTTCTACATATCGATCTTCACGACGTAATTCAGTATTCATGCTTAAAGCATATCTTCTTTCAAAAAAATTGACAAGGTGTCAAAATGCCAGCAACGATAAAGACAGCAATTCCTAATAAAGTCTTAATCGTCTGATTCTTCAACTTTCTTTTATTTTCATAGTTGCAATTATTTTTCGTTTCCAATAAAATGACATTAAATTTCACTTTTATAGATACATGGAGGCTAACATGGATTCAGATCCCGGCAGTAATAAGTCTAAAAAATATCAGAACAGCCTCCACAAGTCCGAAAAATAATTCCATTTACAAAACTATTTTCCGCTGAACGAGGCCTAAAGACCACTGGTCAATTTTAATTTATTTTAGGCGGTAAAAAGAATGATTACCTTTTGGCAGCAAGAAAATGACAAATTCGTACACAAAGAAAAAGAAAATCTCGATAAAGACTTTCACGTTTGGGTTGATGCAAGAAACGTAAACCGTGAGGACATGCATATTCTGGAAAACGATTTTGGAATAATGCAGGAAGACATCCTTGATATTCTCGACCAGGATGAGTTGGCCCGAATCGACAGGGAAGATGACTACACATTGATCATCATGAGGCTACCGGTTTTTGTTCCGTCTGCGGATATCAGCTATTTTACGACACCGCTTGGCATCATTCTCTACAAGGATATGATAATCACAATCTGCTGGACAGACTGTGAAGTCCTCAAGGATATTTCCTCGAACCGAGTAAAGGACATCCAGCTTTCTGACTTTCCGGCCTTTTTGACCCGAATCTTGAGCAGGGCTGACTCTACCTTCCTCCGTTACCTTAAGGAAATCAACCGAAGGTCAACCACCATCCAGAACGAACTTGAACTTGCAATTAAAAACGACGAATTGATTCAATTGCTCAACTTGCAAAAATCCCTGGTCTATTTTACGACTTCACTTAAAAGCAACCAGATGCTTCTGGAAAAAATCAGCAAGACAAAATATTTGTTTTTCGATGCAGATGATAAGGAATGGCTGGAAGACGTTGAAATTGACAACAGGCAGGCTCTTCAGATGGCCGACACCTACTCGAACATTCTTGACGGAATGGTAGAATCCTTTTCTTCGGTTATCTCGAACAACTTGAACGCGGTAATGAAAAAGCTTTCGGTCATCAACCTTGTAATGATGGTACCGACTTTCATAACCGGATTTTTCGGAATGAACTACCCTCTTCCATTCGAAGGACTCGGTCACTGGGCTACGCTGATAGCACTGATGATGTGTGTCGTTTCGATTTTTGGCGCTTACTGGATTTTCAACATCGACGGAACCAAGAATTCCAGGTTCAAAAAAGTAAGCACCTGGAAAAAACTAAAGAAGCAAAGAAAACAGGCCCGTCTCGAAAGAAAGAGAATCATGAAAATGGAAAGAGAAGCCGAACGAAAAAAGTAAGGCTCGGGGATTTTCTGGAAAACAACCGCGAAGAATCATAAAATTTGTCCAGGGCTCTGTTTGCCGCTTACTTTTTCACCAAGCGTGTTTGCCTGATTTTCAGGAAAAACTGCAAAATATGAAATGCCGTTCTCGACTCGTTTTTTCGCAAAATGAGGCAACATCGCCCAGCTAATCGAACTGATTCCCACCACAAAAAGATACAAAGGTCCTAAAAGCATCGACTGAATCGTATGACCGTATTCGTGGACCTGGTACATCGAATAAAAATCATTATACGAAAATCTATTCTGCATATTTGGATAATAGCAAAAAGGATCATCACTGACAAAAATGAACTCGCCAAGCGAAAGACTGGATTTCAACTTCCAGGTCGTAACAACACATCCGCAAAAATGATGATGCGGGCACCTGATATTCAGCAGGAAAACTACAAAGCCCGATAGCGTCTGCAAGATTCCCCACGTGAATTGAACGAAGACATAGACAAGTTTGAAAGCAAATTTATCACCAAGCGGAATTTTCATAGGGATATTATAGTACGAAAAATTAGATTTATGAAATCGCTCGTGATATAATGTACTTATGCCTGAATTGAATTTCGTCACGCATCCGATTCCGCCGGTTTGGAACGAAAAAAGCCGCGTGCTACTTCTGGGCACGATGCCCTCACCAAAAAGTCGCGAGGCTGGATTTTTCTATATGCATCCTCAAAACAGGTTTTGGAAAGTGATGGCAAAAACCTTTGATGAAAGTTTTGAATACAGAAATGACGGTATGCCAAACAGCACAATTGATTGTTACACGACATTGCCCGAAAAAACGACAGGCACGCCTGACATATTAGCAGCCATTGCCGAGCGACGAAATTTTCTTTTACGACATGGCATTGCACTGTGGGATGTACTTGCTTCTTGCGAAATCACCGCTGCGTCCGACTCCAGCATCAAAAATGCCGTTCCGAATGACTTTTCACAAATTTTCAATCAGACAAACATACAAAATGTATTCTGCACAGGCAAAACTGCGTTTTCTCTTTGGCAAAAATATTGCGCGCCACAATACGAAAGCCGCTATGGTTTGACAGCCCATTGACTTCCGAGTACCAGCCCCGCAAATGCCACGTGGAACAAAGCCAAATTGGTGGACGCATATAGGGTGATTAGGGATGCGGGGAAATAGTTTTTTCCTATAAGCCCCCCCCCTCTTTCATTGGTTTTATGAATCTAATTATACCGCAGTAAAATGTCCTAGAGTGTCACTGTATTTTTTTTTATAATTCCCATACCCCATTTTTCTTGTCATAACTTATTTTTATCTTAGCTTTCATTTTTGAAATATCGCGAAGAATGGTACGCCTGTCAACTTTGAAATGGTCGGCAAGTTCTTCCGTTCTGATTTTTCGGTTATTGCTGATTAAATCGCGGATTTGTGATTCACGCTCATTGAGTTCGGTTTCTGATTTTTGATTTTCGGTGGCTTCCTTTGTCAACGGAATTTCAATCTTAAAAACATCGTCCTCAAACAAAACAGGCTTTCCGCCATCGGAATAAAGCGGCGTATACTGATACAGATTCTTCACGCCAGAGCCAATACTTTCTGTTCTTCCCATTGTCGTGAAGAAATTTGCAATCAGAGGATTTTTGGGATAGGGTGAAAATTCATCCTGTAAAATATTTCCATGACGGCGCGGACGACACCAGTTCTCGGTTTTGAGCCAGTCTTTTTCGACAGTCAGCTTGGCAGGATATGCGCTGGAAAAATCGCGGTGAACGAGGATGTTAGTCACAACTTCCCGAGCAATTATGTCGCGAACGGAAGTATTATTGTTGTCAATCAAAAAGAATTTATCGGAAGTATGAACCTGTATAAACTTCATCAGCAAATCATAACTTTCTATTAGATTTGTCTGAACTCGAAGCCTGTCATCGTAACGCTCGGTATTTTCCACACGGAAAATTGCATCGGTGATATAACCCGGACAGCAGGAACGGATTGTAGCGTCCTTTCCAAAAAGCATTACAGCGGCAAGATTATAGCCCTTTTCACCAGTTACAAAATCCTTTTCATAAAGCCCTGCGCTTATAAGCAAATCTTTGTCATTCATTTTGAGCCATTCATGCTCGGAGTTTTTATTTTGAATCAGCTGGCGAACTTGCGGCAAAAGCTCCAGTTTCAAATCTGAATCTTCTACAAAAGGGAAAATCTTATGTTCATTAAAGGCGCCTATTTTTCGCGCATAAAGATTTTCAACCTGAATCGGAGAGTCAGTTATATCAAAATCACCATCCTCGTTGCGGTCAAAAATCCGACCATTACATTTAACCACTGTAGAAGAACAAGGCACAAAACAGCACATAAGCTTCTTACCACCTATTTCAAATTCCTCCAAAGACAAATACAAGGTAGGCGACATTTTATCAGAATTGTTGAGTTGATTAGCAAAATTCTTTTTCATATTGGAAATACATTTTGGATTGATTCCTACAGGATTTCCGTTGTCATCCGCACCAAATATAATATAACCACCATACCTATTTGAAAAAGAAGCAACTGTTTCATAAGTATTCGCCGGAATTGCAGTTCTGCTTTCCTTGTATTCGACTGTAATTTTTTCGTGATTTGCAAGAAGTTCTTCAAGTTTTTCTTTTGTCATATTAGCCTCTGGAAACATTATACATTACAAATAAGAAAATGTCATCTCCTTGTCACTTCGTGTCACTTTATCTGTCAGAATGTCACTTGCCACCTGAATTGCATTCAGGTGGCTCTATTCACTTTAACAGCACAACTTCTTTTACCAGCTCCGCAAATGCCGCATGGAACAAATTTCGGTTCGTCAATCAAACTATTCAAAGCCTGTATAATTTGATTAATTTTCTCATCCTGTTCGGAAAACTTTTTATCGCAATGGTCGATATGAAGCAACAGCAACCGACGAATTTCTGCAAGTTCAGCTTTATCGTCCGTTTTGACTATCAAGGAGCTGACATAATGTCGCAATTGAACGAATGCATTCATAATGCGGATACTAACTTGAATTGCCGTAGGGCTATGCAGAACTGCAGAAAGCATCGGCGAGTTTTCGCTTTGCGAAAAGTCTTAAACGAAGCAATTTTTCAAATTGCTTCGTTCGTACTCCTTGCTCTGTGAATACATAAGAAGCAACCGTTGAATGCTTTAAAGCCTTGAACCGGTCGCAATTTGCGACCAGTTCATTCATTTCATCTTGTGTCAACTGAAATCGAAATTCTTCTGGAAATCGCTCGATATTTCGCTTTACCGCTTCTGTAATACGTTTGGTCTCCACTCCGTACAACTCCGCAAGGTCTCGATCAATCATGACTTGTTTACCGCGAATGAGAAAAATTTTGCTTTCAACTAAAACTGATGTAATTTCTTTTTCCATAATACAATTATATTCTTCCAATATTCAAAAAACATTAAAGTAATACTTTAATGTTTCACTTGCCAACCTAACACTTTCCCCTATATAGTTAAACTAACATGAATTATAAAACATCGCCGTTGTTTTCTATTCCTGTAATTGATGTAGAGACAACATCCATAAACTTAAAACGTCTCCGCGAAGAACGCAACATAAAAGTCAGCGAAATCCAAAAATCGCTGAACATGACATATCCACAAGCTATCTACAATTGGGAAAATCCCGACCTCAAAGATCTTCCCAACATAGATCATCTTGTTTTCCTCGCAAAACTTTACAGTGTTTCTATAGATAAATTGATTATAATTAGAAAAGACGAAAGCACTACACTAGCAGTTAACGAACCGATACCGTCATACGGAATATCACAGGAAATTTTAGACTTCATCTCAAGCAACGCGAATCATGAGACAAAACTTGCATTGGAAAAATACTACGGATTTTCAATATCATTTCTCCAATAATTCTGCTTCAGTTTGTGGCAACCAGATTATATCGTTCCCATACTTTTCAATATCTTCGTCATACACATGCATAAAATCTATAATTTTTCCGTATTCGTCAGGAAACATACTCTCGCAATATCGAGGGAAAGTATCATGCGGAACAATTCCCACATAATCACTACCATCAAATCTAGCAAGTATTTCTTCTGCATCATTAAGAAAAACTGGAATACCCGCATCGCTTAGAGCTACATAAAAACTTACAACCTCAAAAGTTCGGTATTTTCCCGCAATTCCAAAATAAAAGCCCTCATTTTTCTGCCGTTCTTTATATTCAGACTCTGTTAGTCTTCCTGATCTGAATAAATATCCTATTTTATTTTCATCATGCCGGACATACAACTCTACATGAGTGCTATTTCCACCAGGCACAACTTCCCACGGATGTCCGCCACCACGGTTTCCAAAATACCACGAATCCCATGCCGCAGAATCGTCAAAATCTATGCCAGGACCAGCATTCAACCCGCAACCAGTTCCTGTCAAACCTTCATCACGACCGTCTGCATATTGAAGATACAATTCCGAAGGAGTTTTTTCTTCTACAGCATAACCGCATGCCTTATAACCAACCACACACGCACGAAAAAAATCGTTGGCAGTAAATACTTTTTTTCGTCCGATTTTGTTTTCATCGTTCACTCCAGACGCAAGAAGTTCACGAAATCTAGATATAGTTTTCTCAGATAATCCGTCAAAATCATGCTTTTTAATTTCGGGCTCATGGTTCCAAAGTGCAGTTCTTTTTATCACACCAGTACGAAACCAATATGGAAGAGAAACTTCAACCATCTTATTATATTCACCAATTTTCAAGAGCTCCACAGATTTTTTTGCAGCACTCACAATAAGCTCACAAAGTGCAACCGCAAAATCATTCTTACATTCTACCTCATAGTCAGCCTTCGAGTTTTCATTCATTCTAGCACTGATGATTGTTTTGTTCCCTAATGCAACTGCTTTAAAATCAACCTTACCATCGAGGTCTTTTCCTTCAACAATCGCAAGCCTGTACCATTTTATTTCATCTGGATATTCTTCTTTCCAAAGCTTTTCATATTCCTTATAAGTCTTTACTTCACCGTATTCTTTCAAATCTTCAAACGAATCAAAATCAGAAATATCACCACGCGGAATCTGTAGCCAAATGACCTTTGCCTCATTATTCGACTTTAAAGGTGCAAGCGGAAGAAGAGCTTCAAAAAGAGGTTTCATAGCTGCATCAAGTTTTTCGGTTATACCAGAAGGATTTAAATGCCCACGTCCAAAACAATTGAGTAATCTATCTATATCTGGTGCGACAAGTTTGTATTCTTTTTTCATCAAGGCTACCTCAAATTATTGCTGTTTTTCATCTTTATGAACACAACTATATACAAAATCATATAATTCATCATTTATTATTAATGCACGGACAACTGCTCCTACCGCATCACTTGTTATTGAAACCCTTATTGCTGGATAATACCTTCTATATGATTCTTTATTTGTTTTGATATCCTTAAAAATCTTTTTCCAGTCACAGTCCCGAATTAATAAACTGCGATTTTGTTTTATTATAAATTCGCATCGCTCTTGCGAAGATTTGCTCATCAATGTCGTAAACATATCTTCTTTTAGAGCGCCCTCCATAAATTCAAAATAGCCTAACAGATTCTTTTGTAAATTAGTTTCTATTGTATTTCCTTTCGAATAAAACAAAAGGTTATCAGGCTCTGGAATATCAAAGTCTTTTTCTTTTTTTGCAATTTTATCGGCGGCACTATCCAACACTTCCGTTAGAAGTTCAGAATCATCTTTCTTTTCAGATACTTTTTCTTTATCTAAATAATCATTAATAATTTTTTCTGTATCAGGAAAATCTTTTAATTCTTCTATTAAGATTTTTCTAACTTCTTCAATTGGAAGATATACAGTAACCTTATGATTTTTTGCTCCAGCAAATGCGAACTGAGCAAAATATGTATAAATACTATAAGGCTGTTCTGTGTCTTGATCTATCTCAAGCCAATCATCTGTATCCTTTTCTTTTAAATAAAGTTTTGTATCTAAAACAGTCTTAATAAATGCTTCATAACTATTATCATTTCTTTTGGATGAATTAAAATCTATTGCTCTACATATTGTTCTTAAATCAAATCCTAATTCCAAAAATTCTTCCAGTTTCC
>JAILRX010000140.1 GCA_024697985.1 Treponemataceae bacterium
CTCGAAAAATATCGTAACCGATACAAATACATCATGATTGACGAGTTTCAGGACACAAGCCTCCAGCAGTACGAATTCATGCATCTTCTGGCCGATAAAAATGTCGCTGTCGTAGGTGATGACGATCAGTCAATCTACAGCTGGCGAGGCGCCAATTACGAAAACATCCTGAACTTTGAAAAGGATTTCCCGGACGTAACGGAAATCCGCCTTGAGCAGAACTACCGCTCGACAGAAACGATTCTTGCCGCCGCAAACGGCGTCATCAGCCACAATACGAACCGAAAGGACAAATCACTCTGGTCAGGAAATGGATCCGGAAAACCGATTGAAATCTACATGCCGGAAAATGAAAACGAAGAGGCAGACTTCATTGCGGAAAGCATCCAGGGAATAGCTGCAAAAGAAAGACTCAAGTACGATGACTTTGGAATTTTGATAAGGACGAACACGCTTTCGCGCCCAATAGAAGAAGCCTTTTTGCAGGCAAACATCCCCTACACCATGAGCGGAGGAACAAGTTTTTTCCAGAGAAAGGAAATCAAGGACGTAATCAGCTATCTGCGCGTTATCGCAAACCACGATGACGACATCAACCTTTTGAGAATTATTAACACGCCGCGCCGTGGAATCGGACGAAAAACAATCGAGGACATAAACGCAATCGCAAACAAAAGCCACGTTTCTCTGTGGGAATCGATTCAGGCACTTTTAAAGAGCGACAACACGACCTTGAACGAAAAAACAAAGGCTGACCTTCAGTCCTTCGTAGATTTGATTGAAACACAAAGAACGGCAATCCTTGCAGGAGGTGGTAAAAACCTTTCGCTTAAGGTCAGAACACTTGTCGAAGAAATCAATTACTGGGATTATCTGATTTCAGAATATCAGAGAAGCGAAAAAGCAGCCCGCTTCAAGATGATGAACATCGAAAGCCTGATAAAATCAATTGAAAGCTGGGAAAACAATCCTGATAATTTTGAAACTGGAATCTACGCCTACCTGAACCGAATCACGCTGCTTTCAAGAGACGATATGGAAGATGAAGGTCTTAAAGGCAAAGTCAACCTGATGACGATCCACGCTTCGAAAGGACTGGAATTCCCGATTGTGTTTATCGCAGGCTGTGAGGAAGGAATCATTCCACATGCCCGATGTCTTGAGGAAGATCCGAAAAACATCGAGGAAGAAAGAAGGCTTTTCTACGTTGCCATAACGAGGGCCCGCGACAAGCTTTTTATATCCGCATGTCAGAAGAGACGAAAGATGCAGTCGGTAATCGAATGCGTCCCGTCTCCTTTTTTGGATGAAATTCCTGCAAATTTGGTTGAATATCATGAAGTTGAAAATGAAGTAACTGATGAGCAGGCACTTGCGATTCTTGCTTCGATGCGGCAGAAGTTTTCAGCAAAATAAAAACCAGCTATTTGTGAGCCAGTTATTTGTGGACGCGTTTTCCTTCGTAAGACACACTCCACAAAAAAAGGCCTGTACTTGGAGCGGTTACGCCTGCCTGCGAGCGGTCGAGTGAATCCAAGGCCGTCTTAAACTCTTTTGCACCAAAACCTTTACCCTCAAACTCAATCAAAGTTCCGGTTATGGAGCGGACCATTTTCCACAAAAAGGCATTTGCCGTAATTTCAAAAACCAGCTTTTCACCTTCCATGAAAAAATGAGCATCATAAAGATAGCGGCATTTGGAAGGACTGGAATCTGCGCTGGAAGCAAAGGTCGTACAGTCAAGTTCACCTTTAAGACAGGAAGCCATTTCGTTTAAAACGTTGATATCAGGTTTTCGTCTGATTGACCACACGTAAGGCATTTCGTGCGCAAATGGGGTTTCTGAAGTTGATATGAAATATCGGTAGGTTCTGCTTACGGCATTGAAGCGAGCACTGAAATCAGCATGGACTTCCTTAGCCTGATGAATCCTTATGTCACGTGGCAAAAGAGAATTCATCGCAGGAATGTATTTATCAACAGGAATTGAATCAATCGGGGAAATAAAATTAGCTGTCTGACCGACGGCATGGACGCCTGAATCGGTGCGGCCTGAACCTTGGAGCGAAATCGGTTCCTTATGGATTTTTGCAAGCACCTTCTCGATTTCACCCTGTACTGTTCTTACAGGCTCTGTCTGGCTTTCACAGGAATCCTGTCTCTGCCATCCACAAAAGGAGGTTCCATCATACGAAAGTGTAAGTAAAATATTCCTCATATCAGCCTTTATTCTCAGTCTTTATTCGTCGTCGTCATCTTCGATTTCAAGACCGATGTCGTGGGCTTCCTTCAATTCTTTTGCAAGGATATCGTAAAGATTTCTTGAGTGTTCCAAAAGAGGACCAGGTTTTGCCTTGCTCGATTTACCAAGACCGAAAATTCGTGCAATGGAACTTTTGCAGGCAGCAAGTTTTTTCATTCTGGCAGGAACATCATCTTTCTGACCGTATTTATATTCCAAAAGACAGGACATGTAGACAACTCCGTCATAACCGTAGTTCTTATCAAGGTCCGGTCCGAAGTTTCCAATTTCAGAAATATTTTCTGCGTGTTCCATTTCAAGATTCAAGGCTTCAGAATACAAGAAAGTAGCCTTTTTATAAAAAACATCACGAATGTAGTCGTAGTTTCTGTCCGGCAAAATCTTGTTCATGTCGTCGCACATCCAGGCAAGACGAAGGGAAATTATGGCCTTTTTGATTGTCGGAGAATAAGAAGCCGGTAATTTATCATAGCACAAAAGAGCCATGTAATAGGCGGCACATCCTTCAAGCAGCGTTCTGTCCTTGCTGAAATTAGGATGCGGAAAAATTGCCTCGACCGCATCTTTTCGCTCCTTCCAGGAATTTTCCAGGGTATGGGCAAGAGACGGTTCATCCATCGTAAGAAAATCGTTCCACATCAGTGCCGTGTAGCACTGAGGACATGCACCGATTGCATAAATCAACGGATGAATGACACCGTATTTTGTGGAAGGCTGATAGGTTCTTCTCAATTCGTCAGTCAAATCACCGGAAATCAATCTTCCACCACCAGAAAGCAGTTCTTCCCTTGCAATTTTGTTCTTGCAGACAGGACATTGAATCGTCTGCTTAGCATAAAATGTAACTGAAAGAGGCTTTGAGCCAGAGTTAGTAGCCATTATCCGTTTCTCCTTGAATTTTTTGAATTAGATTCAGTTTTCGTTCCATCAACGTTTTCTGTATCTGTCGGATTTTCAACTTCAGCAGGATTTTCTTCCTCAGCCGGTTTTTCAGGCGCTTTTATTACATTGATTTTTACTTTTTCTGGTTCAAGTTTTTTAAGCTCAAACTGTTCAGGTAAAATCACGTTGAGAGGAAGTTCATACTCGCCTGTTTCAAAGATATCGGAACAGTCCAGATAGATATTTCTAGGCAGAAGCGTAAAATTTTCAAGTTCATTTTGATTTCCTGATATCGTCACGCTATATTTTGCATCAGTTTTTTCAACAGCAAGGGATGTCGTAAGTCCAAGATAATATAAATCTGCAACCTCAATTTTCTTTTCTGCAACGATTGGAATAATTTCAACCCGGACCGTAAAATCCGTATTTCCGGTAACCGCAAGCTGAGGGTTCAGGTTCAAAATCTTTGTTTTTTGAGTAAACGAATCTTTTTTTCCTTCAAGATTGATGACATTGGTCTCAAGATATTCCATTCCATCAACCTGGAGCGAGTTTCCTGAAATCTGGACGAGTTCAGGCTCAATCTTAAGTTCCTTGACCTGAAAACCTTTGGCACATTTGCCTGATGTATTGATTTTTACAGGCTTTAAGTCCGTAATTTTTCTGTCAAAATCCAGCTGGATTGATTCAGGAGAAAGCTTTATTTCAAGAGGCTCAATCATTGCAGCCGTTTCAGAAAGAACGAGCTGAACAGGAACCTTATATGAACCTTCCGTTACGTAAGGACTCGTATCGATGAAAACCTTAAAATCCTTTTCCTGAAGGGTTGAAACATCAACAGCTTCCCCCCGGACAGAAACCCTGATTTTTTTAGGAAGATTGTTCGTGTAGGTCAGGTTTCCCGTATTCGTTACTTCAAGAGGAACCATCAGGACGGCACGGTCCAAAGTCGTGATCTTGCAAATCATATAGAGAAGAACGGCAAGAAGTATGCAGATTACCTTTGCCGGCCAGTTTTCAATGATAAATTTCCAGACTCTGCTTGAATCTGAATTTGAGGATTTTTTTACGTTCTTTTTGTTAGTCTTTGTCATTGTCAAAATCCTCCGACATCACGTCTCGAGTAGAAATTTCAAGATAACGCTCAAGATCTTCAACGAGCTGTTCTCGGGTCAGGTCGTAATAAAGATGCCCTTCGTACGCAAGGCTGATGGCTCCAGATTCTTCCGACACGACAAGAACGATGGCATCAGTTTCTTCTGAAAGACCGAGGGCCGCACGGTGTCGTGTACCAAAGGTCTTTTTGATGTCAAAGTTTTCTGAAAGAGGAAGGAAGCAGCCGGCTGCAATCAACTTTCCGCCCTGGACGATTACAGCACCATCATGCATGGCAGTATCGTGGGAGAAAATTGTAAGCAAAAGGCTTGAACTCAAATCTGCGTTAAGAGGAGTTCCGGTTTCAATCTGTTCCTTGAGGGAATTTCCACGGATAAAGGCAACGAGCATACCTCGTTTTTGTTTTGAAAGCATTTCTGCCGCAATCAGAACTGAATCGATGTAGTTGGTTTTTGCACGGTTACCGCTTCTAAACCAGTTGCCCTGCCCCATCTTAAGGATGATTTTTCTAAGCTCGGGCTGGAACACGATTGCAAAAGCAACGATGATACC
>JAILRX010000144.1 GCA_024697985.1 Treponemataceae bacterium
GAAAATGGTCTTGTTGATTGAACTTGGTTTTGACAAAAATCTTTTAACAGGCGCAGGTAAAAGACCTTTAGTTTCCCTTGCAATTTATTACGGTTTTTATGATGCAGCAAAAGTATTGATCGAATCTGGTGCTGATAAAACAATTTGTGATAGAAATGGTCTTTCACCTTTGGATTATGCGAAAAACAACAATTGCCCTGAAGAAATTATCAAAATACTGGAATGTTAATTCCACAAGGAGGTTTTTATGAAAAATGACATTCGTTTTGTTCATCGAGAGGAATCTTTCGAGGATATAGCTGTGCAGGAACTTGCGGCTAGCCAGTCGGCGTGTATTTGTCGCCTTCAGTTTGGCAGATGCAAGCAGGAAGAATGTGAGTCTTGTCATATTGGAAAGGAATTTCAAAACTGCTATGAGCATTTGTCAGATTATGACAGGGTAAGGCTTTCAAAGTATGTTTCGCGGCAATATGTTCAGGATAGTCTTCACCGGAAAAATGGATGAGCTACAAAAGATTTGTAAAGAGCTTTGCGCTAAAGGTAGGATTAATTTTTGGTGGTATACTTTTACTTTGCATTTTGATTATTTTTATAACAGGTGCAACTGAGACAATTAATTTCGTGGGGGCATTTCTTATGGTGTTTCTTGCATTTGCATTTGCATTTTCCTGCCTCCTGAACCCTGTTGTCTGACAGGCGTTTAGTAATTCCAAGTTTGTAGACAAAATGGAAAAGCAAAGGAGGAATTTGGATAATGATAAGCCGGCGAAGGAAAGAAAGACTGTAAAGAAAAAATCTTAACCTTCTACCTCAAATTTCCTTCATATATAAATGCAGGGAATTTTACGGTAGACGGATTTAGAATTGCATTCGCCGTAGAAAGTGCACCAGATAGTGATAGTGGCTCTGCTACGAGCGCTTTCTGGCTGAACAACGCCGAAGTTCCCATTATCAGTTTTTTCAGGGATTTTTTCTGCTTCAGTTCATAATCCTTTACTTCTGCCGCATATTCCTTGTCGCCAAAAGCTTTTTCTTTCATTATCTTGACCGCTTCTTCAAAATCTGCAATTTCATCGACAAGACCGTTTTCCTTTGCCTGTTTTGCAGTATAAATTCTACCGTCTGCAAGTTCCTTCACTTTTTCGATTTCCATTTTGCGGCTTTCAGCTACAATGCCGGTAAACTGTTCGTAGCATTCGTCGGCAAGACTCTGCATGATTGCTCGCTGCTCGTCGGTAACGGGTTCCGTAACGCTGCCCATCGTTTTGTTGCGGCCGGCATGGATTGTTTCCGCCTTGATTCCGTGTTTTTTGAGTGGTTCCGAAAGATCCACAAAACGGCCTGAAATTACGCCGATTGAACCTGTGATTGTGTTTCTGTTGGCGATTATTGTGTCAGCCGCGCATCCGATGTAGTATCCGCCTGAAGCCGCTAAAGAGGCAAAGTACGCGTAGACAGGACGGTTTGTCCTTTCCTTGTATTTTTTCAGTGCGACATAAACTTCGTCCGATTCGTAGACTCCGCCACCCGGGGATGAAATGTAGAGCATGATTCCTGCGTTGGATTTATTTTCTTCGAGTTTTTTTATCGTTTCCAAAAGCCATTTTTGGTTGTAGGTTTCGTTCTCTTTTTCGATTACGCCTTCGATTTTGATTTTCGCGATAGTTTTTGCCATAAATGTCCTCCTTGTTTTATTAATCTCTGATAAACGGTGATTTTTTATCTGTGTTTATCTGCGTTCATCTGCGGTTCTATAATAATTCACATAATTTTATTTCGCCGTTTTCGGTGTCGATTATGGCATAACTTTTTTGGCTCCCACCTTTTGGGAAGGTAATGGAACCTGGATTCAAGAAAGTGAAGCCGTCCTTTTCTTCGTTTACCGGAATGTGGGTATGCCCGCTGATTATGATTGTCCTTGATTTATCAGAACTTTTTGGAAGAAGTTTTTTAAGGTTTTCTGCTGAATATTCTGATTTGTGTCCGTGATGAACAAAAATTCGCATTGAATCGAAGAAAAGCTGTGTGTAGTCGCACATGATCGGGAATTCAAGGAGCATCTGGTCCACTTCGCTGTCGCAGTTTCCGCGAACAGCAATAATTTTGTCTTTATATCTATTTAAAAGTTCCACGCACTGCTTCTGGTCAAAGTGAGCAGGAAGTCCGTTTCTGGGCCCGTGATTTATAAAATCTCCTGTAATTATCATCAAGTTGAATTTTCCGTTTTCAAAAACTTCAATCATTTTTTGCAGGGTGTCTATATCACCGTGAATATCAGAAAAAATAAGTACTTTCATGAGTGGAAGAATAGCATGTATTCATTAAAATTGCAAAAAGATGACGCCGTCCAATCACAAATATGGTCCCATTTTTGGAGTGTTGGTTTCCGGGTCACTGCTTGAAAGAAGAGCAGGAAGTCCGGCAACATTTGCGGAAATGAAAGTCATTTCCATTACTGTGTTTCCATCAGAATCTGTTGATGTGCTTCGAGTTGTCAAAGCCAGGTCCGATGATGCAAGTCCATTGTCACATCCGAAAGCAATCGCAAGTAAAAAGATTGGAAAGTGATTGCGCTTTTAGGTAAGCAATTTTTTAAAAAAATTAATTTTTACAATTAGATTTTTTACTTTGGAGATTTTTTTAGACAGCCGGCTTTTTATATTCTTTCATTTCATAATTGATGTCATCATCAATCATTGAAATCATAATTTGCGCAATTTTTGGATCAAACTGTACTCCAGAACACTTTATGAATTCTTCTCTAACGACACTTTGTGGCTTTGGAATTGAATAGGTTCTGGTTGATGTCATTGCATCATAGCAGTCAGCTACACAGATGATTCTTGCTGCTTCAGGTATATTTTCTCCTGAAAGACCGTCCGGGTATCCGGTTCCATTATATTTTTCATGATGATATCTTGCACCTATGGCCAGTTCCGGCATTGCAGAAATTTGGCTTAAAATCTGCCATCCGGTATTTGTGTGAGTCTTAATCTGTTTGAATTCTTCTTCTGTGAGTCTCGTCGTTTTATTGATTATATCTTCGCTTACACCTATTTTTCCTATATCGTGTAAAAGGCCCATTTCATAAATCTGTTCCTGTTCTTCTTCA
>JAILRX010000155.1 GCA_024697985.1 Treponemataceae bacterium
CCCTCTTGCCGACCGGCACGAAAACCAAAAGGCTAGCAAACAAGACGGAACCCAAGTTAATGATTCTTGCAACAATTTTTGCATTAAGCATCGATTTTTCATACTTTTCAGGAGAAAAATCAGAGTTTTCCTTTTTCATCAGTTTCTGGATGTCGGTCCAAGCCTGTCCGTCAAGATACGAAGGATAATGCTCTTCAAGCCAGGAAATAAATTCCTTGATGTCAGTGAAGGATGCAACACGATGAATCGTGAGAACTGCAATTTCCTTGCCTTCACCTTCAGTCCTATCTCGCTCAAAATAAATTTTGAGCAGACCGGAATAAAACGAATAGCCTTTTATCGTGGAAGCGTAAACCCTGTCGCGTGCTCGGTATCCATCGTAATATTCGAAATAATCGCTTTCAAAAAGAAGGTAGCTACGTTTCAATCCTATCGTAAACCAGATGATGAATGACGGCACAAAAAGCATCAACACCTGAAGAGAAGCAAAAACCAGCCATGAATAAACCATCCCCTGAAGAAGATAATAATCAAGAACACCAATCAGGATGAAAAAGAAAACTATTAAAAATTGAGAAAAGTGTAAGACGCGTTTACGGGTTCTATGAATCTTCATATTTTTTTTACCTAGGTTTTAATTTTCTTATAAAAATTGAATAAAAGCAATAGTAAAATATGTAAAAATTTGAACCTTGAATTTATGTACCATTTGGTATATAGTTGACTCATGGAAAAATCCTCTGAAACAAAAAAATTCATTCTTGAAACAGCGACTCGTCTTTTTGCAGCAAAAGGATACGACGGAGTCGGAGTTCAGGAAATCTGCAACGAGTCGAGCATCACAAAGCCGACTCTCTACTATTATTTTACAAGCAAGTCAGGCCTTCTTTCGGCCATTCTTGAAGAAACCGGTTCTCAGATGCTCGAAAGTTTTGAGAAAAGTTCGGAATACAGGCACGATTTCATAGGCTCACTCACATCGATTTTGAAAGGCAGCATAGAGTTTGCCACTCTCCATCCCGATTTTTACAGGCTGAGCTGCGCACTGCAGAACGTCTCAAGTGAATCAGAAAGCGGCAAAATCTACAGGGATTTTTCGGAAAAACTAGAGGGCATTTTTCAAAGATTCTTCGAAAACTCAGTTTCAGAAATCGGAAACATGAAGGGCAAGGAAATTCTTTTCAGCAGGATTTTCTTTCAGACCTGCCAGGCAGTTTCCATGGACATGATAAGCGGCCGGTTTCAAAATGAAAACGAAATCAGCTCGTCCATCATCCATTCCTTCGCTTATGGAGTCGTAGCTGGATAAAATGTTCGCAATTGATATTACAATCTATCAGGTTATTCTTGATTTCATGCTCATCATATTTTTGGTATGCCTTAACGAAATCATAATTTCAAAAAGAAAGCCATCTGTGTTTTTCTATATGCTTTTATCCGACTTGATGATGCTGATAACGAGAATTCTCGGTCTGATGTATCAGGAAAAACTTCATGAAAACCCGGACAACGGTAAAGCCTACACGATATTTGTAATCATCACCATTTTGAACTTTATTTTCTATTATGCCACAACTGTTTTTTTCGTTTACTATCAGATTTCCTACATACGTAAAGACAAGAACATCAGTTACCTGCCGGCACACATAAATCTTGGAATCAGCGTGGTATCCTGCATAGTTTGGATCATTTCTGTCTTTACAAAAACCTTCTTTACGGTTGAAAACGGCATTTTCATTTTTTCAAAAAATCATTATTACGGTGAAATCGGAGGACTGATTTCTTTTATTATTTCGATTTACATCCTGATAAAAAATCGAAAAATGATGAATATTCTTGATAAAACGGCTTTCTATTCTGTCATAATTCCACCTGTTTTAATCGTGTTTCTAAGAGAGCATGCACATCACTTTACAATACAGATATGCTTTTCATTTTCAATAATGATTCTTTTTAATTTTGCCCACATCGGAATGATAAGGCGCCTTTCAAAAGAAAGATTCGAGCTTACAGAAAAGCAGGTAAAACTGACACTTTCACAGATTCAGCCCCACTTTATTTTTAACATATTGAATTCAATTTACGTTCTATGTGACAAAGATCCGCTTCTTGCAAAGCAGACTTTAGGAAGTTTTTCCAAATACCTTAGGGCAAATCTTCAGGTTTCTCAAATCAATCAGCTGGTTCTGTTTGATATGGAAATGGAACACACGAAAAACTATATTGAGCTCGAGAAAATAAGGTTTGATGAAGAATTGAATGTCGAATACAACCTTGTCGACCGGAATTTCAAGCTGCCGCCGCTGACCATACAGCCAATCGTGGAAAATGCAGTCAAGCACGGAATCTGCAAAAAAAAGGGAGGCGGAACAATAAAAATCGAAAGTTACATGGATGGAGACCTTCATGTCATAAAAATCAGCGATGACGGGGTCGGTTTTGATACAAAAACACTCAAATGTTTCGCAGAAAACTATGAAGTCTTGCCAGAAGAAGAAATGATAAAACGACAGGTCGGCTTACGAATCGTTCGGGACAGGCTCTGGAAACTTTGCAGAGGCGAACTCAAGATAACAAGCAAAATCGGGGAAGGGACGACTGTTTTCATCATGATTCCAAGTGAGGAGAAAGGAGGCGTGATCTATGACCATTTACGCATGCGATGATGAGCATCTTGGACTCGAGGGACTTGTAAACGCCATCCGGGAAGCAGAACCGGATGCATCAATCTATTCATTCAGGGATGGAAGTGAGGCTATCGAATACTGCTCTAAAATAATTCCTGATGTCGCTTTTTTGGACATTGAAATGAAGGGCGAGAACGGAATTTCAGTTGCCAAAAATATGAAGGAAGTGAATCCGAGAGTGAACATCATTTTCGTTACCGGATATTCGAACTTCATGAAAGAAGCGTTTGACCTGTATGCAAGCGGCTACATCCTCAAGCCAGTTGATGGAGAGGACATAAAAAAGCAGTTTGCAAATTTAAGGTATACAGTAAAAAAGGACAGCCGTCTGGAAGCAAAGACCTTCGGAGCCTTTGAACTTTTTTATGACGGCAAACCGTTAAGATTCAAGTATTCAAGGTCAAAGGAACTGATCGCAATTTTGATTGATGCAAAAGGACTTCCCTGCTCTGCTGGAAAAATTGAAGAATTTTTGTGGGAAGATAATCTTTCAGATCACCGCTCGTACATCAGAAACCTCATCAGTGACATAAAAAACGTTTTTACCCAGCACGGTATAGAAGACGTCATCAACCGAGAACCGAACAATATGAGCATAAACTGTACTAAAATTAAATGCGACTATTTTGAATATCTGAACGGAAAAAGCCTTGAAGAACTGAATTTTCAGAACGAATATATGAGTCAGTATTCATGGGCGGAAAGCACGCTGGCCTCTCTTTTAAAACTAAAAAATAAGTAAAATCAAATCAAAACTGTTGCGTTTTTGTGACAGTCTACGCGCTATACTCTTGGCATAGTTGTTTTGGGACCTGCATAATCTTCTGCACAACTTTTTTTCATGCAGGTTTCAAGACAGCTATTTTTTTTTCAGTTTTTTTTAAGAAATTACTAATAACGTTCCAGACTCTATTGATTTTTTTTTGCAGATAATTATACTACTACCAACAGTAACAAGAAAAATCTTGTTCGGATTATTTTTATGACAACATTTACATTTTTTATCGTGCTAATTTCAATTATTCTCATTTTTGCCTTTACAAAGAAAGGTCGGGCACGGTAAAGATACGTAAGTATTCAGAATAAAGCTAGATATAAGCGGTTCTGTTCTTTACCGAACAGAACCGCTTTTTTTTTAAGGATTTGATTTTATGGAAACAGAAAAGACATCAAGAATCGCCTACAGTGGAATCGAAGGGGCTTTTGCCAACATAGCCGCCAAAAAGATTTTCCCGGATGGAAATCTTATTTCCTTCCTTGATTTCGCCAGCGCCTACAGGGCTGTTGAAAACGGGGACTGCGAATACGCCGTTCTCCCGATAGAAAACAGCTTCGCCGGAGAAGTCACGCAGGTAAGCGACCTGATGTTTTCCGGACCGCTTTTCATAAAGGGGGTTTACGAACTTACCGTCCATCAGAACCTGCTTGGAACAGAAGGTTCTTCGATAGATTCAATAAAGACGGTAATAAGTCATCCCCAGGCTCTGGAACAGTGCAGTTCATACATAAATGAACATGGATGGAAAATCCAAATCGAAAGCAACACGGCACGTGCTGCAAAAAAAGTTTCAGAACTGAATGACACATCAATCGCGGCAATCGCCAGCAAGGAGACTGCCGAACTTTACGCCCTTAACATCCTTGCTTCCAACATCAACGAAAACGAAAACAACACCACCCGCTTTGCAGTTTTCACCAAAAACGAAAAATCAGAAACAGAAAAAGAAAAAGACGACACCTTCATAATGATGTTCACAGTTAAAAACAAATCAGGAATGCTTGCAAAAGCCATCAACGTGATAGGCGACAATAATTTCAATATGAGCGAACTCAGAAGCCGCCCACTTAGAAAACAGGCATGGGAATATTACTTTTTTGTGGAAGCCCAGGGGTCTGTATGCTCACCACAGGGAAATAGAATGATTCAGGATCTTAAGGAACAGTGCGAAATGCTCAAAATCGTCGGTTCATACAAGATCCAAAAAATTAACTAGGTATATAAACAGACGGAGGTTTATTATGAATATGATTTTTGAAAAGGAACTTAGGAGACCTGAAGAAGTAAAGGAAATGTATCCTATTACAGAATGGACCAAGCAGACTGTCGAAAAAAAGCGACAAGAAATTCAAAACGTTTTTGAAGGAAAAGATTCTAGACTTCTATTGATCATCGGACCTTGTTCAGCAGATAACGAGACAAGCGTTTTGGATTACATTTCGCGGCTAATTCCGGTACAAGAAAAAGTTAAGGATAAAATCCTGATTGTTCCACGCATTTATACTAATAAACCTCGAACAACTGGAGAAGGCTACAAGGGAATGCTCCATCAGCCAAATCCGAACGAAAAACCTGATATGTTCAAGGGGCTTCTTGCAACAAGGCACATGCACATCAGAGCCGTAAACGAGACAGGTTTTGTGTGCGCCGATGAAATGCTTTACCCTGAAAACTACCGATATCTCGACGACATCCTCGGTTACGTTGCAGTAGGAGCTCGCTCAGTTGAGGACCAGCAGCACAGACTTACGGCCAGCGGAATTGAAGTTCCGGTCGGAATGAAAAACCCGACAAGCGGCGACTATTCCGTAATGATGAACGCAATTCTTGCAGCCCAGCACTCTCATACCTTCATCTATCGAGGATGGGAAGTTCAGTCAGAAGGAAATCCGCACTGCCATGCAATTCTTCGAGGCTCGACAAACAAACACGGAAATAATCTTCAGAACTATCACTACGAAGACTTAATAAGACTTTGTGACGCTTATGACGCACGTGAACTTAAAAACCCTGCCGTCATCATCGACACAAACCATTCAAATTCAAACAAAAATCCATTTGAACAGCCTAGAATCGTAAAGGACGTCTTGAATTCATGCAAATCAAGCACACGAATTTCAAGCATCCTGAAAGGATTTATGATTGAAAGCTACATCGAAGACGGAAATCAGAAAATCGGAGAAGGCTGTTATGGAAAATCAATCACCGATCCATGTTTAGGGTGGGAAAAGAGTGAAAAATTGATTTACGAAATAGCTGATTGCATCTAAGGTAGGAGGAACATTATGGGACGAAAATCAATTTATCCAGAAGAATTAAAATCACAGGTTGTAGCAGAATATTCAGCAAATACGTGCGGATATAAGTTTCTTGCTAGAAAATATAACCTGAAACGTGATACTGTTAGAAGCTGGGTTTTAGCAGCTCAGAACAAACTTCTTAAAAAGAAGCTAACAGAAAAAGATGAAACAGAAGCGGTTAACTGATAACAATTTATTTCTCAAAAATTTATTTACCATAGCATTGCCAATAATACTTCAGAATTTTCTGTCGTCATTGGTAAACATGCTGGATACAATCATGGTAGGCCAATTGGGGCATATTGAAATTGCCGCAGTTGGTCTTGCCAACCAAATTTTCTTTGTAATGACAATTGTCATTTTTGGAATCGCTTCTGGCGGCGCCATCTTCATAACGCAATATTGGGGCAAAAAAGACACGGACGGAATGCTCCGCTCAACCGGCGTCATGATAAGCGCTTCCATCGTCGTGTCGATTTTCTTTTTCTTTAGCGCAACGTTCGCTCCGGAATTCTGCCTTTCAATCTATTCAGACGACCAGGAAGTCATAGTAAAGGCTTCTCCTTACCTGAAAGCCGTCGCTCCATGCTATATTTTTACCGCCGTTTCGCTCGCCTTCGGACAGGCTCTTCGCAGCACTGAAAAAGTAAAGCTTCCGATGATTGCAACAAGCGTTTCGGTTGTAGTCAATACAATTTTGAATTTCATCCTGATTTTCGGAATTAAAATCAACGGAACTCAAATAATAAAAGCCTATGGAATTGTCGGAGCGGCAATAGCAACGGTAATTTCCAGGATAATCGAATGCATAATCTTGCTTAGTTTTGCCTACGCTAAAAAATTTGAAATCGCTGCAAATCCAAAACGCTGGTTCAAGTATCAGCCGGGCTTTTTGCCGCGCTACCTCAGGATCTGCTTTCCAGTTTTGATAAACGAAACTCTCTGGGGTTTCGGAAACTCGCTGCAAAACTCAATTTACGGACATGCCGGCACCGACATTTTTTCTGCATTCAGCATCACCTGCACGATTTCAAACCTGGTCTGGACCTTTTTCATCGGATGCGGAAATGCGGCCGCCATATTGATTGGTAAAAAAATCGGTGAACAGCAGCACGAGCAGGCTCAGATGCTGGCAAAAAAACTGACTTTCTTCATGGCAATCTCAGCCTGTTTCCTTGCACTTCTTTTGATTCCACTCGCCTTCTCACTTCCGTTTTTCTTCAAGGTCAACCCTGAAGTCATACACATGGCGAGGGTCTTCCTTTACATGACCGCCGTCCTTTACCCGCTTTTTGCGATGAACATGTGTCTTGTCGTCGGTGTCTGCCGAAGCGGCGGAGATTCGATTTACGGCACGTTCATGGATATCGGTTTCATGTGGATTCTGGCCTTGCCGCTCGGATTTTGCGCGGTAAAATTCTGGGGACTTCCGTACTGGGGAATTTTTCTTTGCATCCACACCGAAGACATTTTTAAAATGACGATGGGATTAATCAGACTGAAAAGCGGAAAATGGCTCCACGACGTAACCGTCGACTGAACAAAGAGAAGATTTAATTGTTTGCTTCGTGACGTTTTCTCAAGAAATCAACGAATTCTTCACCAGGAAGCGGCTTTGAAAAATGGAAGCCCTGGATGTAATCACATCCCATTTCCTGAAGCAGTTCGAGCTGACTTGCCTGTTCGACACCTTCTGCAAGAACTTTTTTGTTGATGTCCTTCATCATGGAAATTGTGTTTCGTACGATTGCGTCGCCTTGTGGAGTTCCAAGCTCATCAATCAGGCTCTTGTCGAGTTTCGTAATTGAAAGCGGCAACTTCATGATTCGCTGAATGCTCGAATATCCGGTTCCGTAATCGTCGAGAGAGAACGAATAGCCCATTTCGACCAGTCGTCTTATGTTGTTCAATGCCGAATTATCAACATCATTATAGAAAGTTTCCGTTATTTCAAAATTGATTGTAGCAGGATCCACGTTGTACTTTTCCTGAAGTTTTCGAATCTTATCAACAAGATCAATCTGGAAGCACTGCCCTACAGAAAGATTGATTTCAACATATTTCAATCCCATGCTCTTCAAGTCATGTTTGCTTACAAATTCAAAGACGGTCTCAAGAACAAAGTCCCCGATTGCAAGGATAAGACCGAGTTTTTCCGCTGCAGGAATAAAGACTGAAGGTGAAATATATCCGTAACGAGGATGTTTGAGTCGAATCAGGGCTTCGGCAGAACGGAAGGCGCCGTCTTCAAAATTAAAAATCGGCTGATAGTACATTTCAAAACTCTTGCTGTGAATGGCGTTGTTCAAAATGCCGTTCATATCAGACTCAATCTTGTATCGTTCGGTCTGTACAAGATCTGATGCAGAAATATATCCCACATCAGCAGGCATCATCGTGTGGAAGACATGGCCCAAAGTGATTATGTCTTCGACATGCTCAATATCATCAGGATATGAAATCGAACACATTTTTGGCTTCAAGTAGACGCCGCTGTTTTCAAATTCCTGAGTATACTTTCTGATTTCATCTGAAACTTCAGCATACATTTCGTTCATTTTGATTAAATCAACAGTTTTTTTCGAAGAAACCTTTGTCGGATTTTCCAAAATAAAATAGAGAGTTCCCGGTACTTCATAATACATTTCAGAAAGGATTTTATTTCTCTGTCTGTGATTTTCGATTATGTTTGCAATTTCCACCATATATTCGTAGAACTTGCTTTCACCCATGAAGTCGCGGACCTGTGATGCGTTTACAAAGCGTACAACATTGATTGTTACAGGATGCTTTTTTGGATTTCGAAGTCTTGAAAGCTTGTAAAGTTCTTCCTGATAGGCTTTCCAGCTTGGAAGGCCGACGTTCATATCAGTAATTTCTTCAGGACGCAGAACGACAAGAATTACAAACAGGAAGGCAATTGACGTAGCAAAGATTTCAATAAGCACATTCGAATAGAACAGCTGGATGGCAATTCCGATGAAGGAAAGCAGATACATTGAAATCAGTGCAAAAAACCTGACGAAACGAAGCAGTTTGTAATTCACGATAAGAAGAATTACACCTGCAAGAGAATACCCGATTGAAATGGCGTAGAAAACATAAAGCAGAGGTCCACGGGCATAACCGACATCACTTGTTACCGTAAAGGCAAGATTATGAACCGGATTGGTGAACAGGACCACCAGAACGAAAATATATGGGATTGAAAGAATCAGTCTTGAATAAGTGTTTTTAATCAGGGCATGCATCCTTACGTGCTCGAGAAGGAAAAACAGGTACAAAAGAGGGATGGCATTTCGCAGGGCAAAATACACGTAATTAGCAATCGTTACCGCTATCAGCATCGGTTTTGAAAGCGGCAAAAATGGACCATAACCGTCCGCAATCAAATCGATAAGGCAGGTGGAAAGGGATATGAAAATTAACCATAAGAACAATTTATTTACGGTACCCTTCGTCGTCTTTCTAACGAAAGTCGTAAAAAGTATGATGAGGTAAATTGGAATTGAGCAAAAGTTAAAAATCAGTATTTGATCCATGACGAGTATTTTATCACGAAATTTTTAATCTCACCATGAATTTTTTACAATTTATTGCAAATTATGAAAAAATCTGCTGTGCGTATTTTACGGTTTCCATCGCATCCTTTCCGTAAAAATCAGCATCAATCATCCGGGCGTATTCCGGCGTCAAGACTGCGCCTCCGACACAAACCTTGCACCAGGGAGCCTTTTTTCGAAGGAGCTTTATCGTTTCTTCCATTGATGGAACGGTCGTCGTCATCAGGGCGCTCAAACCGACGAGTTTGACCTGCTGCTCAACAGCGACCTCGACGATTTTTTCAGGCTCAACGTCCTTGCCCAAATCGATTACCTTAAAGCTGTAGTTTTCAAGGATGACCTTTACGATATTTTTCCCGATGTCGTGGATGTCGCCTTTTACCGTGGCAAGAATAATCGTGCCTTTTGAAGTTTCGGTTTTTCCAGACTGCGACAAGGTTGATTTGATTACGTCAAATCCGGCCTTTGCACTTTCGGCTGCCATCAAAAGCTGAGGAAGATAGACTTTTTTCTGTTCAAAGCCTTTTCCGACAAAATCGAGGGCCGGAATCAATTTATCGTTGATGATTGAAAGGCTGTCCATCGTCTTCATCAATTCTTTTGTGAGGTTTGCGGCATTTTCCTTGAGGCCTTTTACGATTGCATATTCGAGGGAATCTGGTGGAAAGCCGACAGTAGCGATTGTGCCCGCGCCTAGTTGAGCGCCCGCGCCTGATTGAGCGCCGGCACCTAGTTGTGCACCGGTACTGGCGGCCTGTGCGAGGGCTGCAAGTTTTTCGGCATAACTTTGCGCAAATTCGATGTAAGACACGCACTGAGCATCCAAACCTGCAAGCGTGCAGTAAGTAAAGTAAGCCTTTTTCATCTCATCCGAATTCGGATTCATGATGGCACAGCTCAGACCGTTCTGCATTGCCATGACAAAAAACGTTGATGTAATCAGATCTCGGCTCGGAAGTCCGAACGAAACGTTTGAAACGCCAAGGCTCGTGCTTACGTGAAGTTTTTCGTGAAGGATTTTGATGGCACGAAGCGTTTCGACTCCGGCCTTGTCGTCACTTGAAATTGCCATTGCAAGCGGATCGAAAATCAAATCCTTTTTTTCTATTCCGTATTTTTTTGCTTCGGCGATGATTTTTTCGGCAATTTCGATTCGTGCCTCTGCTGAAGATGGAATTCCGCCTTCATCAAGAGTAAGGGCAATGACGCTTCCACCGTATTTTTTTACGAGAGGGAAAACCGCGTCCATCACTTCCTGTTTTCCGTTTACGGAATTTACGAGGGGCTTTCCGTTGTAAAGCCTTAATCCTGCTTCCATCGTTTCAGGATTTGATGTGTCAATCTGGAGCGGAAGGTCCGTTACGGACTGTAGTTCAAAAAGCACGTCCTTCATCATTTTGGTTTCATCGATTTCAGGCAATCCTACATTTACGTCCAAAACGTGCGCGCCTTTTTCCTGCTGAGTGATTCCTTCCTGAATTATGTA
>JAILRX010000229.1 GCA_024697985.1 Treponemataceae bacterium
GTAGCGATTCGTGCGATTCGCATAGCTGCCATACAGCTTTCTGTTCCACTTCCGAGCATTCGGAACATTTCAACGTTAGGCATGTGCTTGTTGATTTCCTTTGCGATCATCAATTCTGATTCGTGCAAAAGTCCGGTTACAGGTCCACATGTCTGCAAGAGTTCGATTACTCTTTTTCGAACTGGTTCGTAGTTTGATCCCAAAATTGTTGGACCACCAGCCTGCAGGAAGTCGATGTATTTGTTTCCATCCTTGTCGTAAAGATAGGCTCCTTCTGCCTTTTCCATACACATTGGGAATGGTTTGTTGAATGCCAAGTTATGCTGTACACCACCAGGAATGTAGTTTTTGGCTTCTTCGAATACTGCCCTTGATTTGGTACATTTTTCGTCGTAGTACTTCATGATTACGTTCTTATAGTAGTCATCCGTAACTTCCCAGATTTCCTGGCTTGTCAAATTTTTAAGTTGTCGGTTGATCTCATCCGGATCGTCCCATCTGCTGATTGCACAGTTTGTCATAATCAATACCCCCGTATTTTTTTAATATTTTTATCCTTTTATTTTATACTGCGATTTTAGTCGCATTATTTATCCTTTTTTGCACCGGTGTTCGTATCGATGCTGTTTCTGAATACGAAGAACCTGTCGTAAACGTATTCAGTCGTAAGGTTGATGGCCATGTTGATTCCAGTCGTAATCTGACCTTTTGCTGCATCAACTGCTCCCCAGTCAAAGCTGCAGAGGAATTTCTGCAGGAAGGTCGTTGCAGGCGTAAATACCAGATAGAATGCAAAAACTTTAAGCATCGCAATCGGTACGTTTGTTGCCGACTTGAACGTAAACTTTCGGTTGAAAGTAAAGTTCCAGATTACAGACAGGATAAGGGCTATCAGGTAGCTTACCCAGTATTTGATTTCCGTGTTTTCAGTCATCTTGGCCCATGGAAGGCATTTTTCAAGAATTGTTTCTGAAAGGATTTCAATAATTCCGGCTGAAGTTGAGAACAGGAAGAATTTTAGAATCCTGATTCCCTCAGCCTTTTTTTCGTTTTTATCTTTTCCCTTATTCCGCGCACCCTCTGTATCATCATCTGATGAGGCATTCTTGTTCTTCTGTTTTGAATACTTCATCTTGAAAACAAAATGCATCAATGCACAGTCAAAACCTGAAAGCTTGATTTTCTTGCCGCACGCGTGTGTGTAAAGACGCGCAAGGCCAGCCTTTTCAATCAGGACTTCAAGGGCCGCAATATCGTCGATATCAGAATCTGATTTGACGATAAGTCCTACGTTCTTTACAAGGACTGCATCCTGTTTAGAAAGCACCTTGAAAATCTTCTTTTCATCAGCATCTACAGCACGCAATGTGCTTCCGAGCATCTGGCTCATGTCATCAAGCTGAGCCTTGAACGAACCTTTATCAGCAAGTTCGATCATAAGCGGTGTCGAAATTATTTTGTGGTACATGAAATTAGAGCCGAGGTTGTTCTCGAGGGATTTACAGAAGTTCTCATCTGCCTTTGCTCCCTGCTCGCCTACTGCAATCACCTTTTCGTCAAAGGCTCTTTTGCAGACTTCTTCAAGTACTTCTGATTTGTGAATCGCATCTTCCCGGTCCTTTCCGAGGATTACGGCTCCGTGATGAATCATCAGGATTGTCTTTGAACCGCTTTCGAGGGCCTTTTCAACTCCCTTCTTGAGCTTTTTTGTTCCAGGAAGTCCGTAACTTGCAATTGCGATAGGTCCCAGAAGTTCCTTTTCCTCATCAGTCATTTTGAGCTCATCAGTTCCGACAAGACCGATGGCCGTTCCGTAGTTTTGATGTGTGTGGACTACAAAATTTACATCCGGATATGTTCTGTATGCTGCGGCATGGATTCGCTTTTCGCTCGAAGGCTTTACCGGTCCTTCATAGGTTTCGTTTACCATGTCAAAAATCGGAATGTCCTTTGCCTCAAGATTTTCGTATCCGAGTCCGCTTGGTGTGATTGCAAAATGTGTTTCATCAATCTTGCAGCTGAAATTTCCCCAAGTTCTGGCTACGAGCTTCTTTTTGAGAAGGATTCTTCCTGTTTCAGCAACCGATTCTTTGATTTCCTCAATTGTCATTTTTTCTCCCCCAGTTTTGACTTATTTTCCATTTGCCATTTTGAAAAGCTTTTTGTTTGCCTTATACAAGCTTTTGAAGATGACATAGTTCTTGTCATAAAGTTTTTCTGTTTCCTTGTTAGGAATGTATTCTTTTTTGATCTGTACGAAGTCACGTACGTTTTCAATTGATGGAATGACTCCGAGTCCAACACCTACGACGATGGCAGCTCCTACGGCACCTACGTCCTGTGAGTTTTCTACGGTGATGATCTTTCTGTGGGTGATGTCTGCCATCATCTGGCATGTTACTGATGAAAGTGCGCCTCCGCCTACGAACCTGATTTCATCTGAGGTTTTAACCTTCTTTTCTTCTGCTTCGAGCATCCATCTCAAGTGGAAGCAGATTCCTTCAAGAACGGCCCTGATCATTTCGGTCTTACCGGTTTCAAGACGGATGTTGAAGAAAATACCTGCTGCGTTCGGATCTTCGAAAGGACATCTGTTTCCGTGAAG
>JAILRX010000232.1 GCA_024697985.1 Treponemataceae bacterium
CCTAAATTCAAGTTCTAAATCAACATCTCCATTGATTGCGAAAAGGATTGGAAAAAGGCTAAGTCACAGGGCGATAAGCTGGTTGCCGCAATCGACAGCCAGCTCAAAGGCTTTGTAAACTAAGATTGGTTTAAAATAAGAAAAGGCTCTGGTAAAACAGAGCCTTTTTTTTATGCGAGGAAATCGCGCAGTACGCGTGGGGCGCGCACAACCCGCGCCACTACCCGTTTCCTACTTCAGGGGAGCCAAGACACGGAAGCCCAAGTAGTTGAGCCGGTAGTAAGCGCCGTCGTATTCCCGGTACGAAACCCCGCAGTGGCTGCCGTAGCTGCTCCAGCTACCACCACGCTCATAGAGGTAGCTACTGCTGTAGGAATCCCAAACCCATTCTGCGACGTTTCCGCTCATGTCATAAAGGCCGTAACCGTTTGCCTTTTTTGTTGCAACAGTATGAGTTTTTCCATCACTGTTGCTTTCATACCAGGCAACTTCATCAATATTATCGCTTCCAGCATATTTGAATTCTTCTCCACCTTTTGCAGCATATTCCCATTCTTCATTTGTTGGAAGCCGGAATCCATTCGCCTCAAGATTTTGAGAAATCGTACCTGCAATGCTGTTACCACAGTGTGGTGTGTAACCCCATTTTTCAGGAATTGTTTCATCATCTACAGAATAAACAGGAGTAAGCTTAAATAAGATGCTCAGCTTGTTACAGAAATAAATGGCATCGTACCAGGAAACTTTTTCTACAGGAAGATTCTCACCCTTAAAGTAACTTGGATTTTCATCCATTACGGCTTCATAAAGCTCCTGAGTAACTTCAGATTTACCTATGGCATATTTTTTATCAGGTATACGTATGTATGAATATTTTACTCCTAATAACTTTGTTTGAGCAAATTTTTCACCTGACACATCCTTTTTATTGTTCCAGCACAAAATCATGGTTTTATCTTTAGAAATTTGTGATGAGTCAACTTGATAGGAAATCTTATCTGTTTCCTCATTTTTTATTGGTTTGGTAAAAGATAAAGATACAGAAACTGGGTTTATAAAGGCCTGTTTTGAATCGATAAGTTTCATTATTTCTGGCTTTATACCAGTAAAAGTAACATTATCGTCATCATTCTCTTCCGTCCATTTTACACTGCTAACAAGAGCTTTTCCTGTTCCATCTACAACATTAAATTTGTATTCATAAAGATCAGAATCGTAAAAGGCATTATAAAACCTGTCAGAATAGTATGGGTCCTTATAAACCAAAGCGCCGTTGACATTGTAAACATCATCGTTATTATAGCTTACAGATCTCTCCGGCCATCTAGAAGGAATGTCAATCCAGTCCTCGCGGTAAGCTTTTTCAAAGCCTTGCTTTACAACAAGTATAGTTTTTCTATATCGATCAGAAGTTTTAACGGTGACTTTTGAAGTATAGCTAGCAGTTCTTGTATTATAGTCAAGTTCACCTTGCTCAAGTTCTCCAAGCACCAAGGTTTTGGAACAGATGGAACTTCCAAGTTTTTCAGCATCAATTAAAAGATTTTTCCATTCATCGTGAAAATCAAAGACATTATATTCACCAAGTCCTGGATTACCGGAAGAAATTGCATCAGCAAGCTTTGTATACGCATTAAAGGCTTCTTTTTTAACTGAATATTTTTCATTCGTACCTATTGCATCGTAATAGGCATCAAGGGCAAAGGCCCATTGTTTTTTGGCTTCATATTCTTTTGCTTTTGCAAGATATGAAGCATATTCACTGCTTTGTGCAAAAAGACAGGCTGTCATAAGAAAAGCGGCAAAAATGCCTAGCATTTTTTTCATAAAAAAAAAACTCCTTGAAAAAAATCGTGCAAATCAATTTTACACTACTTACAGGGAGTTTGCAAAATTTTTTATGTGCGAGGGGCGCGGGCAAAACGCTTGGGGGCACGATGCAACCAGTCGGCGAGGCACAACCATGCCGCTTCAAAAAAGCAGACGGCATGATTGCTGAAATCGACAAAGAACTTAAAAGTTTTGTAGGTTAAACTATAATCCAGTTTGATTAAAAAGGCTGTTCGCAAGAAATAAATCTTGTGGACAGTTTTTTTTTGATTATATTGATTCTCGTGCTATAATATTTTTATGCCACAACTAGAACAAAACAAATCTTTTTCACAAATGCTAGACGAATTTCAAGCCAAATGCGATGACGTGCTTGAAAACTACATCTTTGACGGCTACCTGAAAACCTTTGCGGGAATTCTTTCCTATATGAGCGTAGACCGCGCACAAAAAATCCTTCTTTATTTGGACCAGGACATGCGCCAAAAAATCGAATACATAATGAACCACAACCTGTGCAATCCGAAGTTTGAAGCAGAAAGTGCCTTTGCCTCCATGAAATTTGCGCCGCTTGAAGACCTTACAAAAATCGAGAAGCAACGCCGACGCGAAATGGACACCGAAGGAACGATGGCCGAATTTGAAAATCGCAACCCCATTTTCGGAAAATACCTCAAAAAAATGCATTTCAATTTCGACGAAATACTCTGGCTTGACGACAGAGCTATTCAAAAAATTTTGCGTGAAATTGATACTACCGACCTTGCAAAAGCCTTAAAAAACAGCGACGAGGAAACCAGAAACAAAATTTTCAGAAACATGTCGAAGAGGGCAGCCAATATGCTGAAAGAAGAAATCGAATTTTTAGGTCCGTTACGTGAAAAAGATATTTTTGAATCTCAGGCAAAAATCACCTCGACAATACTCCGACTGGAAGCGGATGGAGAAATCATACGACCATCATTCGAAGATGATAACGATGTCGAAGTGTTAATGCAGAACGAAATAGGCCCGCTTCTGGCGGCCATAAATCAAGGTGAATAATCTTTTCTTAGAATAAAAAAACGGCAATTTTATGGCAATCAGTTTTTATTTACGCAAATTCGGAACTTCCTCATTCGTTGAACGAGAAAAACAATTCTTGGATGAAAAAATCATCCCGATAAAAACAGATGCTGTTGCACAAACGCAACTAACCTTCTGCCCGGAACACAAAGAATGGGAAAAAGTCTCCGTGACTGACAATATAGAAGACGAAAACGATGGTTTTCAAATTCAGACAGAGTGCGGTCAAATTCTTTCTGGCTTTCCGATTGAAATTCCCAAAGTTCCAGACGAAAACAAAAATAAAATCAGAATATGTAAAAATGAATTGGAATCCCTTCAAACTCATGCAGAAGGACTGCGAAAGATTCCGCAAGAAACTCTTTCCGATTACCTGTCGCAAACGCTTCGGTTAGAAAGACTCCAGACTGAAAATGACAATTTTTACGATGATATGCAATGCAAAAAAGACCTCTTCGGTTTTCAGCTTTATACCGACGAAAAACGCCGCCTACTGGAACTGACATATTTTATGCTAGACAGAAAAATCGTTGATTCAAATTTATTCAACCCGAAGGCGACTCCGCCAGTAAAAAAATATGCGATAAAACTCCGGATGACAGAATTTCCGAGCATCTATATTCCAAGCGACCACGGCACTGCCACAAACTTGTGGGGCGAAGTCCAAAAATGTAAGGATAAGGAAATCATTTTCAATGCCAAATTACCACAAAGTGCGAAAAACCAGATTCACAAAATGATGAATATTTTTGCTGGGCGCGAAATTTCGCTGAACACAGTTCTTGACGGCGAGGAATTTTTGCGTGGAATTTGTGAATTTCCGTACGAGCCAAACCTGCTTATCGTCGATAATTTCAAGAATAAAGTCCTTTCTGACATGAAAACTGAAGATAAAATTTCAAGCGATGTCTACAACAAGGCCTGCGAATGGCTTCAGATAAGAAATTTTCCTACTTTGAGAAAGCTTTTCTACAAAAATCCGCCGGTTCTGCTGCTTTTCAAAAAACTGCTGAATCTGGGCTTCAAGGATTTGAACATAATCACTTCGATTTTGTCCGATTCGGATTCGATGTATCTTTTTGACTTGGGAGAAATGAGTCTAAATCGATTCGTTTCGTTCCTTTTGGAAGGTCATCCAGAAAAAACCGTCTGGACTATGCTGAAAAAGAATCTGAACGATGCGCAGCTTGGAATGACAGAGCTGGACGACGGAATCGATATGTTCCATCAATATTTCAACTACATCGAAGAAACAACGAAAAAATCGATTATGAAAGACGGAATGACGCTGTATAACCATGACCTGCTTGCAAAACTTTCATTGGACATAAAAAACAAGAATGTAGAATTTTTCTATACGGCAGAACAGCTCACTCTTGAAGACGAAATCGACGACTACAAGTTCCAGCTTGCCAAAAATTCGGAAATGCTGAGGGAACTTGGAAGCAAACTTCACAACTGCGTCGCTTCCTACACGCAAAGAATCGTAAGCGGAAACTGCATCATCGTGTTTGCACATGTGGAAGGAGAACTGAAACTATGCATCGAAGTCAGAGGTAATATCGTGTGGCAACAGCGTGCGGACAGAAACTCAAATCCTGTAGGGAAAGACGCACTTGCCCTGAAAAAATGGGAAGAGAAACATAATCTTGTTTTTATAAACAATCGCATTTAGAAATGACCTTTTGAAATCGCGCTCTTTGGACTTTGAACCCCTATCCGCGTGGGGCTTTGGACGGGTCGATCGGGTCGCCGTTTTTGAAGACCATGAACATCAGCTGTGGCTTTCCAGACCTTGTGTCCAGGCAAACATTACCCAGCTGCTGGTTTACGGATACGCTGTCGCCTTCCTCAACGGAAATTTTTGAAAGGTTCGAGTAAACGTACATGTAGCCGCTCTTGTTTTCAACGAAAACCACGTTTCCAAATCCACGGTAAACGCCGCAGAACATTACTTTTCCGTCCACGATCGATTTTACGCTTTCATTTTCGTTTGCAGTGATGGCAACGCCGCTGACTTTTCCCGTTACATAGCGGATTTCTTTTGGAGAAACCGGCCACTTGAGGTTTTTGTTCGCAGTCTTTGACTTGTCGTAGGTTCTTGAATCTGTAAGTCGAAGTTCTTCGATAGGCTCGACTTTTGAAGGCGTCGTTACGGCAGTCTTTATGGCAGACGAAGTCGCGCCCGAAGCTTTGGCCGCGCTAGACGAGGAACCCGCGCTCGACGAGGAACTCGCGCTCGACGAACTTCCCGCGCTCGACGCTGCAGTCTTATCAGTATTTTTAACATCAGATTTTGCAACAGGAACATAAATTTTCTGTCCTGCCTTGATGTCAATTTTTCCTTCCATATTGTTTAGGACCTGCAAGGTTTCCTGAGTTACACCGAATTTTCTTGAAAGGCTGTAAACAGTTTCGCCCGGCTGAACGATGTATGTCTCGACTACAGTATTGACCTCCGGTTTTCCCGGAATTTTGAGCACATCACCTGGTTTTATGATGCTGTTTGTCGTAAGTCCGTTGGCTTTGCAAAGCTCTCCGACCTCAACTCCATATTTTTTACTGATGGAATAAAAGGTATCCTTTGGCTGAACCGTGTGTGTAAGAGAATATAATGGAAAAAGAAAAGTCAAAAACAGACTGACAAAAATAAATCGTTTCATACTGATAATTTTTCGGCAAAAAATAAGCTTTTCTTTAGAACTCGCTGAAAAAATCCCCGATGGCAAAACCGCTAATCACCCTTCCCTTAGGATAGATTTTCTGGATGTTGTTTTTACCTTCGCTTAGGTGAACGGAAGTAATTCCGTGCTTGATGGAACTGTCCGCCTCGATAAAGGCCGCAACATGGTCAGAACATCGCACGAGGTTTCCATCAACTGGATTGTATTTATCAATATTGAAATCTGAATTGAGCTGCTCAAAAGTCACGTTGTTCACGTTGAGGAAGCCGTCAAAACAGATTCGGTTGTCAAATTCATCGCTCGTAAAATACAGAAGCTCATCAGAATAAAAATCTTCCATGAGAGGAACGAGTTCGGACTTTACGATTTCATCCTCCAGGTTCTTTACGATGGCAGGAAGCTCGCGGGTTGCCTGCTTGACAGGAGAGATGATGTCACGTGTAACGCTTTCCGGCAGGTCGTGGAAAAGAGCCGAAAAGTAATTGTTGAATTCACGTTTCGGGCAGAACTTTACGCTCTGATTGCGGCCCAAAAGCAGCGTGAAAATTGCGACGAAAAAGCAGTGGCCCAAAACCGTGGTCTTTGGAACTCGCGGAGTCTGATTCCAGCGGGTCTGAAACCTGAGCTGCTCGATAATCATCAGAAAGTCGTATGGTCTTTGTTTTGTAACCAGAAGCTGAAGGCCTTTAAGGTCAAGGTAAGGCTGAAGGTCCTCGTTGATTTCCTTTTCAACCTTCACGAGCCTTTCGCGCTCGTTTACAACAGAAAGCATGTCGAATTCACGCTTTGTCGAATATTTGTGTGCGGCCCGATAGACGCGCTCCGTAATCGGAGTTTCCGGAACGAATTTTCCGAACATGTAGTCTGAAAAAAGTGAGAGAAGGTCCTTGTCGTCGATAAATTCTTCATACTGATAAAGGACCCATTCGTAGATTTTGAGAGCTTCGGCAGGATATTCAGATTTGATTCTGCGCTGAACAGGAGCCTTCATGTCGCAAAGCGCGATTTTTTTCAAAAGATCGAAAAGCGAGGCATACATCATCCAGTGCCAGTCGATTTTATTTCCATTTTGCTCTTCAAATTTCCCGATAATGTAGGCAAGCACCATACGCTCGCCGCTTTTATCCATCTCAACCATGTCAAATGGCCGAATCATATCGTTCCAGCGTTCAATAGAAAACGCCTCGAAAATTTTAAGCGCAAATTTTTTAGAAATCATTTAGCAAAGCCCTTCTTTCTGTCGTCCTCAAGCTTATCCTTCCAGACAATAGCCTTCTTTTTGGCTTCCTCGGCTTCTTCTGTTTCTGTCATGACGATGCAGATTCGGCGGTAAGAGGCCAGATACAAAATTCCGTTTCGCATGTCGTCGATTCGGTGTGTCGAAAGTTCGTAGCGGTCACGGTATCCGTCTGCGGCCTGAGAAGTCATTTTTTTGATGAGTCTGAGGTAGAAAACAACAGTATCATAATCAGGATGGCGCGGATCAAGAAAGATTTTTCCGGCTTCCCTGAGGTTGAGCATATTTTTAGCAACAGTTACGAAACGAGCCTGCAATTCGGTGAACGACCACTTCCATTTTGTGTTGTCACCGTAAGCATCCATGATGAGGCGGATTGCAAGTCCAAGTTTTCGTACGATGAAATATCTTTTTTCAATTGATGTATTGCTGATCTGAGCAACCTTGTCCTCGTATTCTGAATAAGGAGCATCAATTAAGTTCGTTACGATCTCTTCAAGGTAAATTACGGCCTTGTAAAGTGCTTTTCGGGCTTCATTCAAGGCATCAGTATTTTTTACATCCAGCAATTCAACTGAAAGGTTATTGATGGTCAGATAAAGGGTGGCTTCGTACATCATCTCATCTGCAAGAAGCAATTTTCGGTAACCGACTCCGCTGGAATCCTTTGAAATCAAGGTCAAAATGTCCTTTTCCTTTTCCAGCGATTTTTCGACAGCTTCCTTATAAGGACGCATCTTAGAATTGAAAAGTTCCCTACTCTCTGCTGCAATTTTTGCCATAAAAAAATCTCCCTAGTTTTGATATCCTGGAGAATAGCGCTCAAGCAGCGACCTCGCATGTTCAATAGACATTGAATCTAAGGCATCGCCGGAAAGCATTCGTCCGATTTCCTCAACCCTCTCATCACCTTTTACGACAAAGGCGCTGGTTTTAGTTGATGAAAGATCAGATTTTTTCTCTATTCTAATCTGTGTATCGGCATAAACTGCTATGGAGGCAAGATGAGTTATGCAAAAAATCTGCTTATTTTTAGATAAATTCTTGATATGCTGGCCCAAAGCGACCGCAACTTCACCGCCGATACCCGTATCGATCTCGTCGAATATCAGGGTGTCAACTTCGTCGCTTGAAGCAAGGACGGTCTTTATCGCAAGCATGACGCGCGAAATTTCACCGCCGGAAGCGATCTTGGCAAGGCTCTTTAGTTCGCCGCCCGCATTCGCGCAGATCAAAAATTCCACGTTGTCCATTCCTCGAGGGCCGCACTTTTGGATGAGCTCAGTGCAGTCCTTTTGAGTCATCGAAACGACAAACTTGCTGCCCTTCATTCCAAGCTGATTCAAGATTGCTTCGATTTGGGAAGACATCTTGTCGGCAGACTGTTTTCGTTTCTGAGAAAGGAGCTTAGCCTTTTCAAAAACGGTTTTTTCAAGAGAACGGATTTCATTCACGAGGTTTTCTGAATTTTCCTGCCATGATGAAAGCAGCTCGAGTTCATTTTTGGCTTTCTCACAGTAAGCAAGGATGTCGCTGACTGTCGAAACTGAGCTCTGACAGTACTTTTTCTTAAGTTTAAAAATCAGGGCAAGACGTTCCTGAACCTGCTCGAGGCGGTCGCCGTCAAACACGAGGGAATTCTTGTAATTTTTTATTTCATCACTGATGTCCGAAACTTCGTAGAACGAGTTTTCAAGACGGTTGTGGATTTCATCAAGTTTTTTGTCGATTCCGACAATGTGGTTTGAAATCGAACAGAGCTTTTTGAATGAAGTCAGAACTGATTCGTCGCCCGAAGCAAAAAATTCACACATCGAATCGATTGCTTCGTAAAGCTTTTCGAACTGTGAAAGCCGGTTTTCCTCGTTTTCAAGTTCCTCGTCCTCGCCTTCCTTGAGCTGGGCCTGTTCAATTTCGTTGATTGAAAAGTTCAGAAGCTCAATCTTTTCGTTTCTGGATGAGCTTTCACCCTGAAGTTTTTCCAAAAGGTTTCGTTTTTCAACCAGCTGATGATAGTATTTTGAGTAATCGGCAACTTCATCGTTTATGCCGGCGTAAGAATCAAGATATCTTATGTGTTCGCCGGTTTTCATCAAAAGCTGATGTTCGTGCTGTCCGTGGATGTCAAAAAAGTAAGACGTAAATTCAGCAAGGTCGTTTCGGGTTACGGGCATGCTCTGAATCCAGCAGCTGCTTTTTCCCGTGTCCTTGATGGTTCTTCTAAGAAGGATTCTGTTGTCCTCGGCTTCGATGCCGTGTTCTTCGAGCCACAAAAATGCTGATTTGCACGAATCTTCAAGGCAGATAGTGCCCGAAACGACCGCCTCGGAGCAGCCGGTTCTGATCTGGTCTACGCTGGCCTTACCGCCGAGCAAAAAAGACATCGCACCTATAAGAATTGATTTTCCGCTTCCGGTTTCTCCAGAAAAAACGGTAAAGCCCTTTTCAAATTCGATGAAAAGCGAATCTATGAGAGCAAAATCCTTTATGTTTATATCCTCAAGCAAGGGATCCTCCAGACCAATTCAATTTAGAACGCAGTGCAGAATAAAATACGTCAGGGCCGCAGCCGATTAATTTTACGGTTTCCACAGCCTTGCAAATTCTGATTTCGTCGCCGACGCAAACTTCCGTGGATGACTGGCCGTCGCATGTGACGCAGACTTCAGCTCCGCGAGAAGGCAAAACCTTTACGCTGATGAGCGACCATGGCGGCAAAACAAGCGGCCTGTTCGAAAGCGAAAAGGCACAGACCGGGCTCAACACGAGCGCGTCGACGGCCGGGTCTACGATTGGGCCACCGGCTGCGGCCGAGTATGCGGTGCTGCCGGTCGCGGTTGCAATTACAATTCCGTCCGCCTTGAACGTTCCGAGCGCATTCGAGTTGCACGAAACTTCGAGCGACACGATTCGGGCTATCCCCTTTCCGGTCACCGAAACGTCGTTGAGCGCATTCGAAGAAAAGACCTTTTCTTCGCCACGATAAACCTCGGCCCTTACCATGCTTCTCTGTGCGACCGAAAACTTGCCGTCCAGAAAGTCGTCAAAACTTTCCTGCCACCGTGAGCTGCTGATTCCGGCGATAAACCCAAACTGCCCGAGGTTTATCGGGAAAATCGGGATGCCGTAAAGGCTGCAGAACCTGGCAGCAAAAAGCACGGTTCCGTCTCCGCCAAGAGTTATGGCGCACAGAATCTTATTTTCGTCGTCTGTAAAATTTGCATCACCATAATTATAGTCAGAAAAAACAGAATTTTGACCAGAATACGAGATTTTTTCTACAAAAATTTTTTTTGAAGTCAGATAAAAATCAACTTCCGATGAAAGGCGGCAAGCGTCTTCGTTGTAGGAGTTAACGATTAGAAGGCACTTTTTCATAGGCAGACCCTTCAATTACGGCAATGTCGAAAGAACCTTGGCAATTGCGGCAGTCTGGCTCTTTCCCAACCGCGGATATAACGGGAAAAGTACGCATCTAAGCAACAAAGAAAGCGCATTTTTACAGTCAGGAAGCTGTTCCTCACGCAAAGCAATCACGGAATTTTCAAAAGCCGAGGCGATTTCAATATCCTTGCGGTTTACGTACTGCTTTACGTCCTTTACTCCGCGTTCAAGAACGACAGGGAAAGAGTAAACGGCAGAAACGGCATATTCGCCCTGCTGAGAAATAGAGTGATGCTTGCTCTGCATCAAAGAACGGATGTATATTTCGTAAATTTCTTTTCTAACTGCTTCGTTTTTACCAAATTCCTTGAGCTGGATGAAGGCCAAAGCGCTGTTCATGTCAGGAAGCACATCAGTTGATGGAGCGACATCAGTATGGCGCTTAAGTACAAGCCAGTCCCTTCTTTGAGGAGCCATAAGGATGGCACCTCCGGCGGCCGTGATCATGTCTCTTTCTTCAAGGCCAAGGATTGAGAAAGTTCCGAAAGTTCCGGCCTTCTTTTCCTCGAAAGAAGCACCTGCTGACTGAGAAATATCTTCAATGATTGGAACGCCCAGTTCCAGAAGGGCCGTCATGTTTGGAACAAAACCTAATGTTTCGTGCAGGATAAGGACACGTCCGCCTGCGATCATTCCTTCGTGAACGGTTTCCGGTGAAACAAGAGCTGTTTCAGGAGAAACATCCAGAGCGAGAACTTCATATCCTAAATCTTCGAGGACGAGAATCTGCCAGCTTGGAGCAAGGGCAGAAATCATTACTTTTGTGCCAGGTTCAATGCCCAAAGCCTTAAGAGCATATTTCAATGCAATTGCAGGAGAACGAACAGCCACAGCCCCATCAACACCAAAAAATTCTTTGGCATATTGCGTCAGACGCAAGTTGTTTTCACCGGGTCCTAGTTTCTCTTCGACCATACAGGTCAAAACGGCATCCATTTCCCGGCGACGAATTGTTGAGCTAAAAGGTTGAATTTTCATTATTAATCTAATCCGATAATTTTTTGTAATTCTTTTGCGTTAAAGAGTTTTCTTGTATCAAGAATGATGAGGTATCCGCCGGTTTCCTGACGAACTACTCCGTGAATGTATTCAGAACCGATACCAGAAAGCATCTGTGGCGGTGGATTTACGTCTTTTGAGTTAACTGAAATAACTCGTGCTACCCTATCAATTACAACACCGATTTTGTTGTCATCAATGTTGAGAATGATGAATCCGCCTTCGAATTCCATATCGTAATCTTCGCTTGTTGTCTTAGATTCAATGTGGAATCGTTTGTGCAAACTGATGATAGGAATAATTTCACCTCTTAAGTTAAAAATACCTTCTACATAATATGGAGCATTTGGGATTTGACGAACTTCCTGAATTTTTACGATTTCTTTTACATCCATGATGTTAACGCCGTACAATTCATCTCCCAATTGGAAAGTAACCAATTGAAATTGTGTATCTAAATCTGCCATAAAGCCTCCAAAAACTTAAAAAAAGTCTATTAATAAATATTACATTGAAAACTAAAAAAAGTAAACTAAAATTTATTTAGAGCCGTAGCAGCCGTTATAAAAATTTATCGCACTGACGACGGCATTTACACCGGCACGCGCAACGTTCGAAGAAAGTCCTACGCCCCAGGCCTTCGTTCCGTTTTCGAATGAAAGTTCGATGTAGGCAACGGCATCCGAATCTGAGCCGCTTCCGACGGCATGTTCATGGAAGGCCGAAATCGTAAATGGGTCGACAATCTGGGCGCTTTTGACCGAAGCAACGAAGGCGTCCAAAGGTCCATTACCCTTCGACCCGATTGCATGCTGCTCCCCGTTGATTTTGATGACGGAACGGCACAGAACGTTGCTTGCTGAATCCGAGCCATCAACATGGGTTTCGACAAAATCGAGGATTTCAAGCTTTTTCGCGCAAGACTGATGAATCCATGTTGAATCAAACAGGCTGAAAATTTCAGAAGGAGACAGTTCGCGCTGAAGTATATCGGCTCTTTCGGTGATGATTTTTCCAAGAAGCGGATGCATGGCTTTCGGAAGGACAAAACCAAAATCCTGTTCGAGAATCCAGGCAGCACCGCCCTTTCCACTCTGACTGTTGATCCTGATGATTTCCTTGTATTCGCGTCCGATGTCGCAAGGATCAATCAAAAGGTACGGTACATCCCACACTTCATCAGAAGGATGATGGGACCTTTCGTTCAAGGCCTTTCGGATGGCATCCTGATGACTGCCTGAGAAAGCCGTAAAGACAAGCTCTCCTGCATAAGGCTGCCTCAAAGGAATTTCCATTCCGGTAAGTTCGCTGTATTTTCGGGCAATTTCGTTCAGGCGTGAAAAATTAAGCTTAGGATCCACGCCATCAGAATACATGTTAAGTGCAAGGTTTACGATATCAAGGTTTCCGGTCCTCTCGCCGTTTCCAAAAAGGCAACCTTCGACACGGTCAGTTCCTGCCATCAGTGAAAGCTCGGCGGAAGCAGTTGCAGTTCCACGGTCGTTGTGGCAATGCGAAGAAATGATGACGCAGTTCCTGTGCGAAATGTGGTCGGAAAAATACTCGATTGCATCAGCATAGACGTTTGGAGTATAGCATTCGACGGTTGTCGGCAAATTGAAGATGATTTTGTTTTCTGGATTCCAGCCCCATTCGTCTCCGACAGCCTGACAGACTTCTACGGCATAATCGATTTCGGTCATCGAAAAACTTTCAGGCGAATATTCGAGCTGAATCTGAGGAAGGCCTGAATGAGCGTATTTTGAAATGCATTCCTTTACGCAGTCGACGCCGCCGACGGCCATCTGAAGGACCTGCTCTTTGGTCATGCCAAAGGTATATTTTCTTTGAGCCGGTGAAGTTGAATTATAGATATGAAAGATGCATTTTTTTGCACCCAAAACTGCCTCAAAAGTTTTTTCGATCAAGTGCTTTCGCGCCTGACACAAAACCTGAATCGTAACGTCATCTGGAATTCGTTTTTCATCAATAAGACGGCGGACAAACTCGTATTCAGTATGGGAAGAACTCGGAAAGCCTACTTCAATCTCCTTAAATCCAATTTTTACTAAAAGGTCAAAAAACTCTAATTTTTGCTCAACATTCATAGGGACGGCAAGAGCCTGATTTCCATCACGTAAATCAACGGAGCACCAAAGAGGAGAATGTGTGATTGAGTTTTCAGGCCAACGACGGTTCTGCTTGGCTATCCGAGGGGCCGCCCTATATTTTGCCATTTCAGCCCCTGATTTTCGCAGCCTTTTTCGTCTTTCCTGAT
>JAILRX010000248.1 GCA_024697985.1 Treponemataceae bacterium
AAGCATTACGAAGAAGCAGAGCATGAGAGTAATCATGTCTCCATAGGTGTCCATCCATGCTTTCGAAGGTTTCTGCGGTTCTTTCTTTCCCATACTTCAAATCCCGTTAGTCTTTCAATACATCAGCTTCAACAGCTTTTCTAGTTTTTGGATCAAGATAAGTCAAAAGTTTCATGGCAAGAATTCGCGGGTTATCACCGGCCTGGATTGAAAGAACACCTTCAATAACCATTTCCTTTGACTTAACTTCTTTAGCATTCTGATCTGCAAGTTTTGTTGCAAGAGGCGTCATAAGCCAGTTCGCAATCAAGGAACCATACAAGGTTGTGATAAGAGCAACGGCCATGTTAGGACCCAAAGATGATTTATCTTCAAGGTTGTTCAACATACCGATAAGTCCGATTACGGTACCCATCATACCGAAACCAGGTGCAAGACCGGCCCACATGACGATAACGTTAATCCACGAAAGGTGTCGCTCTTCAAGCTGCGAAAGCTCGCTCGAAAGAATTGCCTTTACAACCGCACTATCAGTACCGTCGACTACAAGTCGAAGACCTGTTTTCATGAAGTTGTCATTCAAGTCATCAAGTCCTTCTTCCAAAGCAAGTACACCTTCGCGTCGAGCTTTTTCTGAAAGATCAACCATATTCTGAACAAGATTTTTTTCATTGAAATTTGGAACCTTAAAAGTACGTGCAATAATCTTAAAAATACCCAAAACTTGTTTTAATGGATAAGATGTAAACAAAGCAAAGAATGATCCACCAAATACGAAGATAAGTGACGGAACATCGAAAATACCTGAAAGGTGACCTCCAGATGTAAGTACTGACATTACAACGCAGACTACACCACCAACAAGACCAATTATTGTTGCTATATCCACAGATTTCCTCCCAATAAGAAATCGCTATTTACAATTCGTTTTTAAAAGCTCCGATTTGGCGACGATATTCTATTATCGAATTTATTACCTGCTCAGGAGTCTCCTTAACCACGATCTTTTTACCGCTTAACATAGTCAAGGTAACATCAGGATTTTTTTCAAGGTATTCAATTTGATGAGGGTTTATCCAATATTCATTCCCATCCAAACGCGTAACTTTAATCATCATTATATTTTCTACGCTAACTCTTTACAAGTCAAGTCGTTTGCGTAAATTTTAATGCATAAAAAAAAGCTACCTTATCAAAAATCCAAAAAGAAATACAACTCTTTTCAGATTAAGAATCGGTAGCTTTTCGTCTAACCTTTAGGTTTTAGTTTATCGTTTTAAGCTCATTACTGTTTCAAGCAGCGTATCAGCTGTCTGAATTGTCTTTGAGTTAGCCTGGAAACCACGCTGAGTTGTGATCATGTCGGTGAACTGCTCTGTAAGGTCAACGTTTGACATTTCCAAAGCACCGGCAAGCATTGAACCTTTACCGGCGATTCCTGATGTACCGATGTTAGCCATACCAGAGTTATTTGACTGAACATAGGTGTTATCTCCGGCTTTTTCAAGACCATTCTGGTTAGAGAATGTAGCCAAAGCTATCTGACCGATTGTACGGTTCGTACCGTTCGAATAAACACCGGTAATTGTTCCGCTTGAATCAATCTTGAAGTTATCAAGATAACCCATTGTGTAACCATCCTGAGAGTAAGCTTTTGTAGAACTTGCAGAAGCACTCTGTGTTACTGTGTTTTTCTGACTTCCGATTGTACCAAGGTTGATGTTGAAATTCTGACGAACAGGATTTCCGTTTTCATCAGGATTTGAACCTACGACTGTAAAAGAAGTCTGAACGATGATTTCGCCAGAAGGATTTGAAACGTTTCCGGCAGAGTCTGTTACGCTCTGGAGGGTTCCGGTGTTGTCAAAGTTGATGAGGAAGGAATTTTCCATTCCGTCTGTTCCTGTAAGACCTACTCTAGTCTGAGTAACATCAGCATTGTCTTCGTCGATATTTACTGTTGCTCTCCACTGGTTAGGATTTCCAGGTACACGTACAAAATCTACACTCAACATGTGTACGTTTCCGAAACTGTCGTAAATTTTCATTTCAGTTGCCCAAGTTCCTTTAAGAACATCTTCAGGGCTTGCTCCTTCCATGATTTCAGGAGTATTTTTGTTCAAGTTGCAGGCAAAGTTTACGTTCTGTGTAGCTTTTGCAGGATCTTTAGATCCAACAGGGATAATCAAATCTTCTGTACTTCCAGCCGTCTGCATGATCATCTGACCGTTGATTTCACGAGCCATCCACCCCTGTACTTTCATACCATTTGCAGGATTAACGAGTGTACCTTCGTTATCAACGCTGAAATTACCGGCACGTGTATAATATGTTTTTTCACCATTCTGCATTACGAAAAAACCATTTCCCTGAATAGCGACATCAGTAGAAATACCGGTTGACTGCAGGTTTCCCTGAGTAAAGACAGTGTCGATTGCAGCTACTGAAACACCAAGTCCAACTTCCTTAGGGTTTACACCACCGACTTCGTTTGTTGGCTTTGCAGCGCCTGACATCTGCTGAGAAATCATGTCCTGAAAATTAACACGACCTCGTTTGAAACCTGTTGTATTTACATTGGCAATGTTGTTACCAATTACATCAAGTCTTGTCTGATGATTCTGCATTCCGGAAACACCAGAGTAAAGTGATCTCATCATAATCTATATCCCTCTTAATTAGCGTATACACGTTTGATTTTTTCCATGTCGTACAACATGCCGTTTACCTGAACCTGAGGATTTGTTCCTCGAGTTGCACCTTCTACGATACCTGCAATTACATCCTCGCCTACTTCGATTTCTACGGTATGACCGATTGTGCTTACAGCTTCTGAAGAATTGAGCATTGAGGCAAGTTTTGTAAAGCCTGTGCTCATGTTGGTCATCTGTTCAAGAGATGAAAACTGTGCCATCTGGGCAATAAATTCTGTATTTTCCATCGGACTTGTCGGATCCTGGTTTGACAGCTGGGCCATCAACAATTTCAAAAAATCATCTTTACCAAGCTCGCTTGAAGGAGTACGTCCATTTACAGCCAGAGTTTTGTTGTAAAAATTCACTGCATTTTCTGTCTGCAACTGTTCGGTTGCGCTCATTGTAGTGTTTATCATCTTTCCACCTCTTTTTAATAATGACCTTTTCAGGTTGCCTTAAATTTATCGGAAACCTGTAGAAAAACTTAAGTTTTATGCGATGATATTTATCATCGAAGATCCATACATGATTGCGTCCCGTGCCACTGAATTGCCATAGAACGGATCGCTCGTATCCTGCAATGGAGAATCCATCACGTTGTTCTCATAGAGATGTGCATAGAATTCCCGTTCTGCGTTTTTCTGACCGTTATTTTCATTTCCTGACCATGAAAGATCGAAGGTCGGAGCCTGAAAACCTTCCTTGATGAAGGCATCACGAAGGCTGTTCATGTTCTGATTGAAAGCATCAAAAGCCTCTTTTGTAGCTACTACGATTTTTCCGGAAATTACTTTATCCGCCAGTTCAAGTTGGATCTTTACGTTACCCAAATCTTCCGGATGAAGCACGAGGTTGATGACGCCACGATTATCATCCTTGAGGACGAGATTTCCCGCCTTTACAAAATCAGCAGAGCTTGTCTGAATCTGCTGAGAAAGCATTGTCGCAAACTTTGAAGAATCGGTCTGAACCATTGCGGGGTTCACGTTGCCTTCAAAATTCAAGTTCGCCTGATTTGAGGAATTTAAGTTCATTGTCATTGTAACTTCGCCGTTTTCTGTTTTTTCGATCGAAGTAACAAAGTTTTCGGCCGTCTTCGCGTCAGTTTTTGCAACTGTACGTTCATCCTGAACCGTAATAACAGGTTCTTTGGCCGATTTTTTATCCTGAATTTTCTTTGATTTTTCGTCAAAACCAAATTCTTTATTCTCGTTGATTTCCGACGGATTTTTTGCAGTTTCAGCAGCTTCTGACTGTTCGGTTACAGAATTTCCAGTCAAAAGTGCATAAAGCAGTTCTTCAGAGGAAATTTCCTTTTCGGAAACCTCTTCCGTTGCAGCAAGCATTTCATTTTCAGCCGGCATGAGTTCTTCAGGTTCTGAGTTTTCATCCAGGAAAGCTACAAGTTCGTCAAAAGTAAAATCCAGTTTTTCTTCAGGCATGACATCTGCCGTTTCGACTTTATCCTGGACTTTCAAGTCAATTTCCTTGAGATCTCTGGAAGTTTTAAGGTTTTGCAGCAAATCCGCGTCTTTTTCCAGAACGATATTTTTTGAAGATTTGACTGTCGGTTCGAGTTTTTCAGACACTTCGCTGTCCGAATCGATCCATTTCAAATCTTTTTCAGAAATATCATCTTTGGTTTCTTGAGACGTTTCGTTATTTTTGCTTACAGAAACATTTCCATCCGTGGTTTTGGCTGTCTTTTCAGAATCAAGCTCTTTTTGAGCCTTTTCAAAGGCAGCTTTAAATGAAGAATCGTTTTGAGATGCAGAAACAAATCCCTGAGTTTTCTCCTGGCTCATACTTGGTGCGGCATTTACCATTTGCTCAAAACGAAGGCTCATTGTTTGCATGGATAACCTCCGATTTTAATTAAGTAAACGCCGCTGGGGATTTTTTCTAGTTGCTAGGTTTTACCACCATTTTTCGCTGAATTGTTGCGACCCTGTCTTTAGGCATCAAAGACAGCCAGTACGAAACCTGAGAAGCCGTTCCAGTTTCCTTAGAAATTTCCTCAACTTTTCGCAGCGTGTCTATTACAGCCTGATCTTCCATAGCATTCAAAGTTGCTACGGCGTCTGCAGGCGGCATGCTGTTCAAGTATTCAGCAAATTGACGAACGTTTACCTCTTTATCATCGTACTTTTTTACCGCATTGTTGAATGTTTTTTCTCTTTCTTCCTGAGAAATTCGTAAATCTTCGAGTTCCTGAGAAACCTGAAGGTTTACAGCTTCCTGTTTTTCAATATCCTGTTCTCTTTTGTCCAGTTCCTGCTCGCGTAAATCGAGATGTTCCTGACGTTTTGCAAGCCTGTCATCATCAAGATTGGCCATATTGACCTGCTTCACGTCAGTTACCGTACTGGATTGCTGAGGGTCCAGCTTGAGGATTTTATATATAGGGGAAAACAACGGCTTAATATGGATTACTGAAAGGTAATCAAACCACATCAAACCGATAAAAACGAGAATCACAAGTAAAAATAATAAAACAACTGATTTTCCGATTACTTTCCCTACACCGCTAGCCACGAAGCTACCCCCCATTAAAACAATCTTAAATACCGAAAGCTGCCATTGCAGTTCCAATCGTGATTGGATTTTCGATTGCAACTGTTTCAAAACTGATTCCGTGCTTCAGCGTAAGATGCTGATAAAGCAGGGCTTCAATTCGAGACTTAAGGTGATAAGTCTTAAGAAGCGTTGTTCCGTCACATGAAATGCAGGCACAATTCATTCGGTTGTCTTTCATTTTTGATGTATCAGCCTTCAAAATTGAGGCAAGAAGAATTCCACTTGAAAGTCTTGCAGATCTTTCTACAAATGCGTCGCAGATTTCAAAAAGAATTTCTTTTAATGCTACATCTTTAACATCGGAAAAAATATTGTCAGAAGCAAGAGGATTATCCAAAAATTTTGCAACTTGAATCAATTCGAGTTTAGAAAGATTGAGAAGTTTTTCCTTAAGAGCTGAATCTGAATCAAAAAGGCCGTCTTTTGCAGCAGCTTTAAGTGCATACATGCACAAAGGTCCAAGATAAGCTCCTGAACACTGTTTTTCCATTCTGTATGTTCCAGGTCCTGTAGAAGCCTCATCAAGAGCCTTATCGAAATCGCTTACTGGAAGTCCGTTGAATTTTCCTGATTCACAGACAACAATCTGATTTCCAGGGAAAACATCCTTGATGAGGGTCTTTTCAAGTTCAAGTTTCTTGATGTTTACGTTCTGCTCAAGGTAAGCAGAGTTCATTCCTGTTCCAAGGATGAATCCTACGAAGGTTCCGTATTCCTTACCTGTAGCAAGTTCTGGAGTTGCTGCAAGAAGAGCTGCAACAGTATCATTCAAAAGAACGATTTTTTCAGGCTTGTTCCAGCCATGCTCAACCAAAGTTGCACTCAACTCTTTTCCAACATAACTTCCGATTACTTCAGAAGCCTTGATTTCCTTGGCGAAGTTCAAGACCTGACCGTCACCTTCGGAAGTAATTTTCATTGCGTAAGAAAAACAAAAAGCAATTCGGGATGCCTTGTTTTTTAAGTGTTCAAGATTTTCAGCAATCTGATCAAAGAATTCTTTTTTTGTAAGTTCCCTTTCGATTCCAGGCATGCAGGTTTTTTCAAAATCTGAAACTGAAGGCTTACCTTCTGAATCAAAGGTTACAAGTGAAGAACGGAAGTTAGTTCCTCCGGCATCGATTACAATTACTGATGAATTTTTAATGTATCCTTCAGGAAGACTCATCCAGGTTGGAATCATATCCTGATTTGATGAATCCGGATTATCAGGTGATTTTTCAGTCCTCAACCCCTTATCCATATCCTTCATCAATGCATCTGCTATTTTATCTGGTTCGTAATCCTCCATTACAAAACCGTGATTCTTAAAAAAAGCTTTAACTACAGCACTCATATCTTTTCCCCTAATTACTTTTGGTACATTTTATATTTTTTTTCAAAAATAGTATACATCGATTTTCTATTCACGAAAAGTAAACTTTATGATAAAATGCCATTCGCCATGCAACTTGACTATCTAAAAAAAGAATTGAATAACGAACAATATCAGGCCGTCACCACTTTGGACGGTCCACTCTTGATTATAGCAGGAGCCGGAAGCGGAAAGACAAGGGTAATCACCTATCGAATCGCACACATGCTTGATTCCGGTATTCCACAAAGCTCAATTCTAGCTCTAACCTTCACAAACAAGGCTGCACGCGAAATGGAAGAACGTGTAAAGGCTCTTACAGGCAAAAAACTTCAGAACCTTACTGTCTCAACTTTTCACGCATTCGGTGTAAAAATTTTACGGCAGGATATTTCAAAACTCGGGTGGAGGGAAAATTTTTCGATTTACGATGAAGTAGACAAGGCTCAGCTGATTAAAGATACCGGTCGCGAGCTTAAATTCACTCAGGATGCACTGGACGTTTACAAAATTTCAAACCTGATTTCAAACATTAAAATCGGACGCTGGCAGTGGAAAAGCGAAAATGACATGTACAAAAAACTTTACGAAGAATATCAGGCAGGATTAAAGCTTTACAACGCAGTTGATTTTGATGACCTGATCGGTCTTCCGATAAAACTTTTTCACGAACATCCTGATGTGCTCGAAAAATATCGTAACCGATACAAATACATCATGATTGACGAGTTTCAGGACACAAGCCTCCAGCAGTACGAATTCATGCATCTTCTGGCCGATAAAAACGTCGCTGTCGTAGGTGATGACGACCAGTCAATCTACAGCTGGCGAGGTGCGAATTACGAAAACATCCTGAACTTTGAAAAGGATTTTCCGGACGTAACGGAAATCCGCCTTGAGCAGAACTACCGCTCGACAGAAACGATTCTTGCAGCCGCAAACGGCGTCATCAGCCACAATACGAACCGAAAGGACAAATCACTCTGGTCAGGAAATGGATCTGGAAAACCAATTGAAATCTACATGCCGGAAAATGAAAACGAAGAGGCAGATTTCATTGCGGAAAGCATCCAGGGAATAGCTGCAAAAGAAAGACTCAAGTACGATGACTTTGGAATTTTGATAAGGACAAATACTCTTTCCCGCCCGATAGAAGAAGCCTTTTTG
>JAILRX010000136.1 GCA_024697985.1 Treponemataceae bacterium
TCGTTTACGGCAATTACGACTATATCAAACTGTCCTGATGGAAGAGTTTTTCCATAGGCAAAAAAATCATCAATTGATGTGAAGGAAGCTGCTTTTGGAAATTTTGACTGCCATCTGTTGAGGTTTTCAAGATTCGTATCACAGGCGGCGACAAGGTTTATCTGTCGGTTTTCGTAAAGCGCGAAACTGTGGCTTGCGGGCTGTTCGCGTTTTTTGTCAAATCCAAGCGAGAAACCGATTCGACCGGTTCCAATAATTGCAGCATTATACTTTTTCATACTTTTATTATATACGATAAATCCTATTTTTGTTGTAATTTTTGTGTTTTATAAAAATGGATTTTCCCCCTCTAAAACCAATGATTTTTATCCGGATTTATGATAAAATTAATGCCACTGTCACAAGTTGATAGTAATAAAATCGTATTTTGACTTCATAATATTTTTTCTGAGGTAAAATTAATGGCTGATTACAAAATTTATCCAAACGCTCCTGAAGGAACTCCTGTCGCAAACTTTGCACACCTGCACGTTCACTCTGATTATTCCCTTTTGGACTCCTGTGCTACAGTTGATAAGCTTGTCGAAAAGGCAAAATCTCTCAACATGCCGGCCCTTGCCCTTACAGACCACGGGAATATGTTTGGAGCCCTCTATTTCGAGCATCTTTGCCATGAAAACGGAATCAATCCTATTGTTGGCGAAGAATTTTATGTTGCATACGGAAGTCATCTTGAAAAAAACAGCGTGCCATATTCGCACAAGGGCGAAGACGGAGACCGACAGGCCCGATACTTCCACCTGATTCTGCTTTGCGAAAACGAAACCGGCTATAAAAACATGAGCTGGCTTTCATCGATCGCCTTCACGGAAGGTATGTGGTACAAACCTCGAATCGATTTTGAACTTTTGGAAAAACATCACGAAGGAATCATCTGCTGCTCTGCATGTATCGCAGGAGAAATTCCTCAACTGCTGCTTGCAGGTCGCGATGACGAGGCTCGGGAAGTTGCACTTAAATATAAAAACCTTTTTGGACCTGATCACTATTACATTGAAATTCAGGATCACGGAATTCCAGAACAAAAGGATTTAAATCCAAAACTCGTTGCACTTGCACGTGAACTCGACATTCCGCTTGTTGCCACAAACGACATCCACTACATCGAACGCGAAGATGCAAAGGCCCAGGACGCCCTCCGATGTATCGGCTTCAAGGATCTGCTGCACGAACCGCACTCCAAAATGGGCGGCGAAATGGACCTGGACAACTGGTACTTTAAGACAGAACAGGAAATGAGAGATCTCTTTCCTGAGTGGCAGGATGCCTGCGACAACACGATCAAGATTGCAAACATGTGCGACCTTCACATCAAGCAGTACACTACCCCGGAACTTAAGGGATGTCTTCCACGGTTTGAACTTCCACCAGAATTTCAGACACACGGAGATGACTATCAGAGTGACCAGAATGATTACCTCAAGTTTATCGTAGAAGAAGGCTTGAAAAAACGATACAAAGAAATCACTCCTGAAATCAGGGAGCGAGCCGACTACGAAATGAACACGATCTTTACGATGGGATTTTCAGGATACTTCCTCATCGTATGGGAATTCATCAACTGGTCAAAATCCACCTGGGACAACGTAAACAAAAGGCCAAAACCTTACTACCCGATCGGACCTGGACGAGGTTCTGGAGCGGGTTCTCTCGTAGCATACGCAATGACGATTACCGACATCGATCCATTCCGATTCGGCCTTTTCTTCGAACGATTTTTGAATCCAGAGCGAGTTTCAATGCCCGACTTTGATATAGACATGGACTACGACTTCAGACAGGACATCATCCAGCACACCCGCGACCTTTACGGAGATGAATGTGTAGGCCACATCGTAACGTTCGGTACGCTCAAACCTAAAAACTGTATCGCAGACGTAGGCCGTGTTCTGGGAATTCCGCTTGCTGAAGTTACGGCACTCAAAAAGTGCATTCCAGAAAATCCTAAATTCAAGCTGAAAGATGCTTTCAATCCGCCTACAGAAAAGTTTCCGGAAGGCGGTCAGCTCATTCCATACAAGGACGATCCTAAATATACAGAACTTTTCGAACTTGCCTTTAAGCTTGAAGGCTGTAAACGAAACACAGGTTTGCACGCATCAGGTATGGTAATCGGTCTTACGCCGCTTCCTGACTGGGCTCCGGTTTTCAAGGATCCAAAAACAGGTGAAGTCGGCGTACAGTACACGATGGACATCATCGAGCCTTGCGGTCTTGTAAAGTTTGACTACTTGGGATTGAAAACCCTTTCGCTCATCAGATACGCAGAAGACATCATCAACAGACATAAAAAGCCTGGAACTCCAGACTTCATCACGGCAAATGTCAGCGAAACTGACAAGCAGACCTTCGACCTTTTTAAGAGAGGAGATTCTGCCGCCGTATTCCAGTTTGAAAGTCCCGGTATGTCAAAAATCCTCAAGCAGTTCCAGCCTGAAAAACTTGAGGACCTGGTTGCCTTGAACGCGCTTTACCGACCGGGACCTATGGACTGTATTCCTCAATACATTGATGGAAAATGGCATCCTGAAACCATCCACTATCCTGACCCTTCTCTGGAAGGCTGTCTTAAGGAAACATACGGTGTAATGGTCTATCAGGAACAGATCATGAAAGTTGCCCAGATTATCGCAGGCTTCTCGCTTGGTGGTGCTGACATGCTCAGACGAGCCATGGGAAAGAAAAAGCCTGAAGTTTTGATGGGAAAGAAAAAGGACTTTGTAGAAGGCGCCCTTAAAATCGGACATACAAAGGAACACGCAGAAGAAATCTTTGAAATCATGGTTCCTTTTGCAGGATACGGATTCAATAAATCGCACGCGGCAGCCTATTCAGTTCTCGCATACAGAACCGGCTACCTCAAGGCACACTATCCGGCTGAATTTATGGCTGCCAACCTCACAAACGAACGAAACAGTGCGGATAAACTTCCTGAATATCTTGGCGTCTGCAAAAACATGGGAATCAAAATTCTTCCACCTGACGTAAACCGTTCAGATAAGTTTTTCGATGCCTATGACGGACAGATCATTTACGGACTTGCAGGAATCAAGGGACTTGGCGAAGGTGTTGCAGAAGCCATCATCAATGAGCGAAACCAGAACGGTCCTTACAAAAACTTCCTTGATTTTCTTGAGCGTCTTTCAGAAAGCGGCATAAACAAAAAGGCTCTTGAAGTTTTGATAAAGACCGGCGGATTTGACCAGATTGAAGACAACAGAAACCGCCTTATGGCAAACATGGAAAGGGCCGTAAGCTACGTAAACAGCAAAAATGAGGCATCCCGCTACGGACAGATAAGTCTTTTTGAATCGAACGACATAGAAGAATTCGATGAGTTCAAATATGAAGAAGTTGAAGACTGGCCGATTCTCGAAAGGCTCCAAATTGAAAAGGAACTGACAGGTTTCTATCTTTCAGGCCATCCGCTTGATGCCTACGAAAAAGTCCTCAAGCGATGCACGACGATGTCATCAGGAAAATTGAGCCAGTCGATGGCGAACACAGAATATATCGCGGCCGGAATGGTAAAAGACATCCGAGCCTTTGCCACGAAAAAAGGTCCTATGATGGCAAACGTCACCGTGACAGACTACGAAGGCGACCTTAAGATGACCTTCTTCCCGAAAATCTGGGAACAGGTTTCCGCACAGATTCAGGCTGACAAGGTCATGGCTTTTTCCGGCAAGGTTGATTTTAACGAAACCTATGGCTATTCATTCCAGGTAAACTCACTTTTGGACATCAATTCGCTCAAGGAGAGGGCCATTCAAAGCGTCCACATCAAGCTTAACGAGCAGCTTGCAAACAGCGAAAAGATGAATAAATTAGTCGACACATTAGTTGCCAATCCGGGAAATTGTTCAGTATATTTACATGTAGCAAGTGATAACAAAAATTTTATCATCAAAAGCAGCGGATCCATCAAGGTAAATACCGCCGATGATTTTATCAGCGACTTGCAGGACGACCCGATGGTCGAAGAAGTCTGGAAAGACTAACGCTAAACTCAAGGATAAGTTATGAATCTCGTTGCAGCCATTTTTAGATCACTCGGAACCATAATTCAGGTTTATTCTACAATCTGTTTGATTCGAATTTTTTTGACCTGGGTTCCTCAGTTGAATTACAGCAAGGTCGGTCAGGTTTTCAGCATGATTTGCGATCCATACCTGAACCTGTTTTCAAGAATCAGATTTTTGAGGATCGGAATGCTGGATTTCTCCCCGATTCTGGCCTTTGCCATTTTGCAGGCGCTTTCAACCGTATTCTTCAAGATAGCAAATTCTGGAAGCATTTCACTTGCCTTTGTTCTTTCAATGATTATGGTGCTTATCTGGAACATGTTTTCATCAATCCTGATTCTTATTTTCATCATTCTTGTCATCAGACTGATAGTTTTGCTCGCAAAACGAAACACGACTCAGTTCTGGTATCAGGTTGACACATTCTCCTTTAAAATGAGCTACCCTTTTGCAAAAATCTTTACGAAAAACCGAGGATTAAGCGTTGCCGCTGCAACAATCCTTACGCTTTTTGAAATTGCCGTTCTGTATACAGCCGGACGATTTGCAGTCTACTATCTTTTGAAACTGATAAGCCTGATTCCATTCTAAAAGAGGGTTTCAGATGAAGCTGAAAGAACTTGAAAATTCCGTTGAAACTCTTCCCGGAGTCGGTCCAAGCACCGCCTCAAATTTTGCAAAGCTCAACATTTTCAAGATTTCAGATTTGCTTTTATGCTATCCAAAAAATTATGAGGACAGAACTAAAAAACTTCCGCTCAAAGATTTTTCAACCGGCCAGAAAATCCACTCGATTGTTCAGGTAATTGCACACGAATGGTTCGGTTACGGCAGAATGAGGACATTAAAAATCATCGTAACTGATGGTGAAAGTCAGGCAAGTCTTGTCTGCTTCAACCGGCCTTTTATGGAAAAGACACTTCCGGTTGATTCGATAGTTGCAGTAACAGCAAAATACACTTTTCAATACGGTCAGATACAGACTTCAAGTTTTGATGCGGAAAGACTTGCATACGGCGGAACACTTCAGGACTTTCAGGAAATGGCAGATCCCACGGCAAAGGTCCTTCCGATTTATCCACTGACAAGCGGATTGACGCAAAATCAGTTCAGGAAGGCAGTTTCCAGCGCGCTTAAAATGTACGCTAAAGGTATTGATGACGAGCTTCCTTCTGATACAATTCAAAATCAAAAACTGATGCACAAAAAAGACGCGGTCACGACGATTCATCAGGGTCAGAATCTTTTGCAGATAGAAGATGCAAGGCGCACGATTAAATTCGAGGAGCTTTATTTTTTCCAGGAACAGATAATAAGGCAGTCGAGGGAACGAAACAACGCGGCCGTAAAACCGAAAAACGAGCTTTACGACCTTTCGCCGCGGCAAAAAAAGCTTCTATCCACGCTGCCGTTCGAGCTGACCGCAGACCAGAAAGCCATCATAAATACGCTTAACGAAGAAATCGAGCTCTCCGAAAAAAGCGCAGCAGGCGCGCCACAAATTTCAGCCGCGGACACGACAGCAGCGGGCGCCGGCACTGCAATTATGGCAGGCACCGGAGTCGGTGCAGCGGGCGCGACGTCGCAACTCCTGGACGCACCGGCAAAAGCCGCCACAACAAACGTACCCACAAGCGCCTTTACGCTTGCGCGCCTCGTCCAAGGCGACGTCGGCTCCGGAAAGACACTCGTGGCTTTTTTTGCCGCGCTCCGCATCATCGATTGGGGTGGCCAAGTCGTCCTTCTTGCCCCGACCGAACTTCTTGCCCGACAGCACGCCGAGAATGCCATCAAGGTCCTTAAAGACAGTAACGTCAACGTAAGTTTTTTAACAGGCAACATCAATTCAAAGGGCAGAAACAATCTTCTTGCATCAATCAAAACCGGAAACACCCACTTGATCATCGGAACACACGCCGTTTTTTCAAGAAACGTGCAGTACGCAAACCTTCAGCTTGCAATAATCGACGAGCAGCATCGTTTTGGAGTCGTACAGCGCAACCTGATTAAAGAAAAATGCACGATCCCAAACATCCTGATGATGAGCGCAACCCCGATTCCGCAGACTCTTGCTCAAGTCGTTTTTTCAAATCTCGATGTTTCCACAATCAAGTCGATGCCAAAGGGAAGACTCCCGATTCAGACTCATCTTACAAAACCCGGCAACGAAAACATCGTCTACGAAACGGTCCGAAAGGAACTCAATCAGGGACATCAGGCTTATTTTGTCTATCCAATGATCGAAAATGATGAGGATGACGAGCCTTCACAGGATCTTTTCGATTCCAAGAAAATCAAGAATGCAACCGAAATGTACGAGTTTCTTTCGAGGGAAGTTTATCCTCAGTTCAAATGCGCCCTGATTCATTCTAAAATTGATGAAGCAGAACAGAACCAAATCCTCGATGATTTCAGGCAGAATAAAATCCAGGTAATTGTCGCAACTACCGTCGTCGAAGTCGGGGTGGACGTGCCTAACGCAACCTGCATGGTAATCGAACAGGCAGAACGCTTCGGACTTGCAGCCCTCCATCAGCTTAGAGGCCGGGTTGGAAGAAGCAGCTTGCAGTCACACTGCTTTTTAATTTACGGAAACAGCCTTACAAAAATCGGGAAAGAAAGACTTAAGGCCATGTTCGAAACCACGGACGGCTTTAAAATTGCAGAACTCGATTTAAAATTAAGAGGCCCCGGCGAAGTCAGCGGAATTCAGCAGTCCGGCTATCTTTCACTAGGGCTTTCAGATCCTTTGTACGACAAGGAACTTCTGGAACTGGCCCGAAACGAAGTGCTTTCGCACCAGATTCAAGGCTAGAATCAGGCACTCATCAGCTTATGCGGCAAATCCTTCAAGACTTGCAAGAACCTTCTGATTCTGAAGTCTGGATAAAGCCTTCTTTTCAATCTGTCTTACTCTTTCTTTTGTCAAATTGAAGATATCACCAACTTCTTTAAGGGAAAGTGCTTTTCGTCCGTCCAAGCCAAATCGGTATCTGAGGATTTCAGCTTCACGGTAATTCAATGTAGCAAGAGCATCGTTGATTTTATCGTGCATGTCATTTCTTTCTGTAAATTCAACAGGGCTTTCATAAAGTTCGTCCTGGATGAAATCTGCCATTGTGTTAGAATCATCAGCATCAGCTTTAACGGCTGAATCGAGGGAAAGCATTTCGCGGCTGATCAAAATCATTTCACGAACGTGGCTTGCGTCCATTCCAAGGATGTCTGCTACTCGGCTAAGCTCTTCTTCTTCTGACAAATCGCCCTTAAGATTTTTGCGGGTCTTTTCAATCTGTACAACTTCGTTTACTCGGTTGAGAGGAAGTCGGATTGCACGGCCCTTCTCGTAGATGGCCTTGAGGATGCTCTGACGAATCCACCAGACAGCGTATGAAATGAAGTGGTATCCTTTTGTAACATCGAATTTTTCGATTGCTGTAAGAAGGCCGACGTTACCTTCGCTGATCAAATCCATCAGTTCAAGACCTCTGCCCTGATATTGTTTTGCGATATTTACTACAAACCTCAAGTTTGAATTAACAATCTTATTTTTGGCAGCCTTGTCGCCGTTTTTTGCAGCCATGGCCAGCTGATATTCATCTTCGCGTGAAAGCAATGGAATTCTGTTGATGTCTTTCAAATACAATGTCGTGCTTGAATCTTTTTCGTTTTCGTAATAACCCTTAACTGTTTTTGCCATTTTTTCACCTCAAAAATTTGATTTTTTTCAGATTTATAATTATCTTATGTTTATAAAGTTAAATTCATCTTACTTTACACTATTTATATTGCATATTCCGTGCCAATTTTTTAAATATTCATAAAAATTTTATTTCCTTGTAATACAATGATTTACAAAACTTTAAGTTTTCTGAATTTTTTCGTGCCAATTGATTTGTATCATTTTGACACAGTCACCCTCAACCCATCCCCTGATGTGTCATTTTGACCCAAAAGTGCTATTTTTTAGTCTGTACTGTTGCCGATTTGGGGCATTTTTTTTATATTTACTATAGTGATTTTATTTTGGAGGCAAAAAAATGAAAGTTACACCATTACAGGATAGAGTATTGGTAAAGACAGAAAAAACTGAAAACAAAACTGCCAGCGGAATTATTATTCCAGATACAGCTCAAGAAAAAACTCAGATTGCTACTGTTGTTGCAATCGGTGATGATAAAGAAAAAATCGGATGCATCAAAGCCGGCATGAGAATCATGTACGACAAGTACGCCGGAACAAATGTTAAGATTGATGGCGAAGAGCATCTTATCCTTAAGGCTGCTGATATTATTGCAGTAATCGAATAGCTTTTAGTTCGGTTGGAAGTCCGGCTCAGGTTGATGAATTCAAATCCTGCTGCCGGATTTTTTTTTGCATCAGGCTTGCATCCGAATGGGTCGGATTAAGCTTGAGACAGTAGTCGAGATATGAGCGGGTATTTTTGATGTCCTCGTTTCGAAGACTTATCATTGCAAGCCGATAGTAAAGGTCGGCCTTTGTCGTAACGTTAAGGCTCCTGTTTATTACGAGGCTGTAAAAATTCATTGCATCCTGATAGCGCCCTTCTGCTTCTGCAAAGGAACCCAGGTTGATGTAAACGTCATCGTTTACAGCAGCACCAGTTTTAAGGCACTGATCAAGCAGCATTTTTGCTGATTCGTCCAGCTTGTCGTGATGCTTGAGGGCAGCAAACATTCGGCACTCATCGTAAGAAAGATCCTGAATGTGCGCGATGCAGTCATCATCGCCAAACTCGTTCATCAGTCTTTTTGAAAGAAGAGCGCGGGCTTCGTCGTATTTATCCTGCTGCATGAAAAACTCAATCGCAAAATCCAGGAGACGGTTGTCACCGGACTGTTCATTTGCAAAATAGTTTTCCAAAAGTCCCCATACATCAACAATCATCTGATTTTTTGAAAGATTGTATTCTGAAGCCCACTTGAGCTGCAAAAGTTCAATCTGTACTTCAGGATTAAGCGTGCGTTCATAGCTTTTTTCCATTCTGTGGATGGCATCGCTGATCAGAATTCTTTCACGGGAATCTTTTTTAATCATGTCCTGAGAACGAAGTCCTCTTTTTCTAAGCTCGCGCGAAAGCGAAGATTCGTTTTCTACGACAGAATCGGCGATGGCAAACTTACAGTAAAGCGAAAGTGACGGAAAATAATCAGGAAAAGTATTTACGGCTTTTTTTGTATACTTGAGCGCGTCTTCGTAATCACCGGTTTCAAGATACGAAAGCGAATAGTTCATCAGAAGGTTCGGGTCGGTAAGCTCGTCGAGAGCAAACGCCTTGTCCCACATCGAGCGTGCAAGGGTGATTTCATTCATCCTAAGATAGGAGTCACCGCTTATCACATAGGATTTTGCCTTGAGTGAAGGATTTTTTCCACCAATCACCTCTGCATCATTGATGGCCTGAAGGTAATTGCCGCTGTCATAGCTGATAAGAGTCCAGAACTCTGCAGATTCATCGTTTGGAAGCTTAATCGGATGATAAGAAAAGGCATCCTTCAGATTGCCCGAAACGCATTCGTAAATTGCGGCGTTCTGCAAAAACTTTACCTGATTTGAAACCTTGTAGGCAGAAAGATATTCGTTTTGCAAATCAGCCTTGATATAGGCAACCTTTCTTGCATTTTCGTCTGCGGCAGGAGGAAGTTCTCCGGCAAATTTAATCAGACTTGCCTGTGCATATAGTCCGCTGTAATCAGTATTTTTAAGGATTTCTGCGTATTTGCAGGCGGTTTCAGTCTTGCCAAGTTTGAGCAAAGTCCAGACATAAACTGCCGTAATTTTTTCATCTTCAGGATTTTTTTTGACCAGTTTTGCAAGATAATGTCTTGCATTTTCAAGATCAAACATGTTGATGTAACGTTTTACGATCGCCATCTGATGATATGGGGATACGGCCTTTCTTTCCAGGCTCTTGAGCGCTATTTCAGCATGTTCATATTGTGCACGAGATATAAGTGAATCGATTGAGTCTAAACGTTCGGTAAAATATGTTTCTTTGACAGTGACGTTACACGAAAACAAAATCAGTGTCGTAAATGCAAGGAAACATACTTTAAGGATTTTTTTCAAAATCAGCCGGCCTTTCTTATGCTATCCAAGACTGCATTAATGAATTTGAAAGAATCGTCAGTTCCGAATTCTTTTGAAATATCAATTGCTTCATCAATTACAATGCTCGGATGAATGTCTTTCTGAAACAAAATCGGATATGCACTGATTCTAAGAATTGCAAGGTCCACTTTGTTCAGGCGTGAAAAATCCCAATTTTCATTGAGATTTGCTTTAATTGCATTGTCTATTTCTTCGAGATGTTCGATTGTTCCGCTGACCAGAAGTCGGGCGAAAGTCAAAACATCATCATCCATTTTTGAAAGCTTTTCTTCGCCAACCCACTCAAAAGAAAGCAGGTTGTCCAAATCAGTATTGCCCATTTCCCAGGAATACAAGGCCTGGAAGGCAATTATTCTACCTTTTCGCCTAGCCACTTTGTCCTACCAAGTTTTCAATAAAGCTTCGAGTTCAGCACCTTCTTTAACGTACTGAACGACACTTTCATCATTTGCCCGAAGTTCGTTGGCAAGATCGTTTCGAATCTGAAGAACAGCCTGCTGCTGTTTCTGAAGACCAAGCATATTTTCGATGTATTTATAAACTGTTGCTGTAGTTCCTTTCTGAACAACATCGTTCAAGGTAAGGAATTTTGGATCTGAGTGAGAAAGTGCAACGTAGAATCTGTAGCTGTCTGAAACTTCTTCAACATCAGAATAAACGTTAAGAGATGAAGAATCATAAAGCTTGTCAAATTCAGACTGCTGCATTCCAAGCTGAGCCATGTATTCGTTCATTCGGTAAACTGGAATTACCTGAGCGATGTATTTTACATCCTGATTTCCAGCCTGCATGTTTGCCTGTGTATTTTTAACCATTGCATCCTGAGTGATTTTTCCGCTTTTTACAGAAGCCAAAAGCTCATCAGCATATTTTTTTGCTGCAGCTTCGTTGCTTCCTTTTGGAACGATCACGTGGAATATTTCAACTGTTTCAGGCTGAACGAAAGTAGATCGGTTGTTGTTGTAATAACTTGTGATTTCTTCGTGAGTTACGGCGCTTGCCTTCTGAATTTCAGCCTGCTTTTTTGAACCGATGTACTGGTTCTGAGCAATCTGTCGTTTAAGGTTTTTCTTGTATTCAGCAAGTCCAACACCAGTCTGAGATCTGATATATTGATCGAGAGTCATGTTCTGTGTTTTCTGCAAAAGTTCAGAAAACTGCTCTTCTGTAATCGGCTGTCGTGCAAACTGAGAAAGCTGCTGTTGGAAATACTGATTGGCCTGAGTATCTGTTGCAAAAAAGTTTTCTTTTTCTGCAGCCTGTGAAAGAAGACGGTCATTGATGAGCATCTCAAGCAATTCTTTTTTCTTTTCCAACGTTAAAGTTCCGAAAGGTTTTGCCGTTGTTTTCAGAGTTCCAAGGGTGATTGTATCAGTTCCCTTATATTTTACTATCGCAATTACCTGAAGGTCAGGATTGTTCAATTGCTGTGAAAATGCCGATAAAACAACACTTGTTAACAGTAAAACAGATAAACAAATCTTTTTCATAAAAACTTCCTCTAAAAATCCTTTAAATTACCAACTTTTTAACAAATAAATCTGATATAAGTTACATTACTCGATTACAGCACGAATTCGTCGAACACCAGCTGATGATGACTGTTCTTTTGTAATCTTGAACTTTCCGATAAGGCCGGTATGCTCAACATGAGGACCGCCGCAAACTTCCTTGCTGAACCAGTCTTTTTTAGCATCTCGTCCAATCGTGTAAACTTTTACGTCTTCGCCGTATTTGTTCGTAAACAAAGCTCGTGCACCTTCTGCCTTTGCATTTTCAAGACTCATGATTTCCATTGTTACAGGCAAATCTTCCTGAATCTTTTCGTTTACGATATCCTCAACCTGCTTGATTTCTTCCGGAGTCATAGGTCGTTCGAAAGTAAAGTCAAAGCGCATTCTTTCGTTGTTGATGTTTGAACCCTTCTGTGCAACCTGATCACCAAGAATGTTGACCAAAGCCTGCTGCAAAAGATGAGTTGCAGTATGATATTTCGTAGTGATTTCGCTCTGTTCAGCAAGACCGCCCTTTGCTTTTCCAGCATCGAGTGATTTTGAAGCTTCCTGATGTTTTCGTTCTGCTTCCTTGAAACCTTCTACATCAACTGTAAATCCGTTTTCAGCACCGAGTTCCTGAGTAAGTTCCAGAGGGAATCCGTATGTTTCATAAAGATTGTAGGCAACCTTTCCTGAAATGATCTTTTTTGGATTTTTCATCAAGTTAGGAAGCAATTTCTGGAATTCGTTTTCACCCTTTCTAAGAGTGTCACGGAATTTATTTTCTTCTGCCGTAAGTTCATTCTTGATTTTTGCAGAATTCTGCTCGAGTTCAGGATATGCGTTCTTGAAGTTTTCGATTACGACTTCAGAAATCTGAGCAAGGAAGTCTTTTTCGATTCCGAGCTTCATTGCATGACGGACAGCACGTCTGATAAGTCGGCGCAAAACGTATCCGGCACCAACGTTTGAAGGCGAAATGCCTCGGACGTCTCCGATGATGAATACGCTGGCACGGCAGTGATCTGCAATGATTCGTACTGATTTATCCTTTTCTTCTTCGGTTCCGTATTTGTAACCGGCAAGTTCTTCAATTTTTGCGATGATAGGCTGGAAAACTTCAGTGAGGTAAACACTTGTCTTTCCCTGAAGGATACAGTTTGTTCTTTCAAGACCCATTCCAGTATCAACGTTTTTCTTTTCCAAAGGAAGAAGAGTCTTTTCGTCTACGCGGTTGTACTGCATGAAAACGTTGTTCCAGATTTCCATCCAGTTTGCGCTGTCAGTCCCCTTGTTTGAGCCAACAGGAGGAAGACCTTCGCCAACCCAGTAAAAGATTTCTGTGTCAGGACCACAAGGACCTGTAGGACCTGCTGCCCACCAGTTGTCGCTTGCAGGAAGGTATGCGATTTTATCTTCCGGAATTCCGTTTTCTTTCCAGTATCCGGCAGCTTCCTCATCTCGAGGAGCATTATCATCACCTGCAAAAACAGTAACGCTGATTTTTTTAGGATCGAGTGCAAGCCATTTTGGACTTGTCAAAAATTCGTAAGAAAAAGAAATTGATTCTTTTTTGAAATAATCACCGAGTGACCAGTTTCCAAGCATTTCGAAACATGTAAGGTGGCTTGGATCTCCAACTTCTTCGATGTCGCCAGTTCGGATACATTTCTGATAGTCAGCAAGGCGTGTTCCTGCAGGATGTTTTTCACCGAGCAGGTAAGGAACGAGCGGGTGCATTCCGGCCATTGTAAACAAAACTGAAGGGTCATTTTCTGGAATCAAGCTCTGTCCAGAAATTTCAACGTGATTTTTTGATTTGAAAAACTCAATGTATTTTGAGCGTAATTCATTTGCTGTCATAGTAATTGATTATACTTTTTTTTAACACTTATTTCAATGTATAGAAAAGAAAGAATAGATGTTGTAAAATGAAATTATGAACATGAAAAAAATTTCAATCGCCATTTTCAGCGTTATCGGAATTGCAATAATTTCGCTTGCAGTCACAAGCATCATCATAAAACATAAAAAAATCGAAATTCAAAGACCAAAAGTCGTACTTCCAGCAAATCAAAAGGAAACTGAGGATGTCGCCCTCAAAGAACTTTATATGAGCACCGAATTCGAAAACGTTTCGCTCATCCCCCTCCGAATCGAAGAAACCCTAATTTCAACGCTCGGCATCGATTTTAACGGAGATTCTTACGAAGATCAGGTCATCGGAATAAAAAGGGCGAGCAATCCGGAAATCATCGTAATTTTTGGTGAATACAACCCTAAAAAAAGCTCGTACGAAAGGACGATTGAAATCCAGACAAAGATTACCCAGGTTAAGACCTTCAACTTTACGGCCATGGACCTGCTCGGACAACATCTGGACGCTATCATTTTTTCTGGATTTTCTGAAAACAACAACTCAATCATGCAGGCTTTCATCCCTGTACGACACGGAACACAGGTCAAGCTCAAGAAAATCGTAGATTTTGACATCGACGGTACGATTTTGATTCAGCAAAACACAAGGTCTGACTCCTATTCGATCTACAACGAAAATGAAGATCCTTTTCCAATTCTCACGAACACGACTGAGGAAAAAAGTGACGGAAAAGGATTTGATCAGATTCAGACCACCTACGAATGGGATAAAAAGAAAGCCGAATATGTCGAAACTAACGTGACGAGAGTTTCAAGCCGACGTGTTGCCGCAAAGGAACTTTCCAGAATTCAGGACGGAACCGTAGAAACCTTCATGGAATTTCTGGACGGACTTTGGTATAAGACCAACGACAAGTCCAAGCACGAACATTCCATCTTTTTCAGTCCGAATGAAAACGAAATCATTTTCTGCACTGATGAAATTCAAGAAGTCTACGACATGATAAACACGTCTTTAAGACGATACGGTATTTTCATCTCAAGCTCAAACAAATCAATTTCAAACCTTGTGCGATATTTCCACATCGATTTGGTTTCTGCAAATGAGATTCGAATCAGGATTACAGACGACGTCCGAATGATCATCGGTACGGATGCCGACTGGGACGGAATCTACAGAAAAAAGATTTCGAAAACTCCATCAAAACAGGACGCGTCAAACAAGGATGATGAAAGTGAAATCTGCAAAATTCTTGAAAACGGAAACGGAAGATGGGATTTGCAGGGTGATTCACTGGTTTTTAACGACAAGTCCTTCAAATTTTATCAGGGCGAAAAAGAATACGAAGGAACCTACACTTCGATGAAGCTTTTCGACACGGATCTTCTTCAGTTCCGTGCTGATGAAAAGAACTGTATTCTCAACGGATTTTTCATGTACAAGCTTTCCGGGGAACGACTCGATTTGATTGCGGTCAAAATTTCGACGGAAGGCTGCATAATTTCTGGAAAAAGCTCGCCGATCCGTCTGGAAAAATTCAAGTCTAATTGATGCGCGGCAGAATCGCGCCTCGTCTGGAGTGCGCGGCAGAATCGCGCCTCGCAAAAATCGCGCCGGCTCAGTCGAATATCGGATAGCACTCAAATCCGCTGTTCTTGATTATCGTACCCATTTTTTCATCGCTTGAAACTACAACAACTACAAAATACTTGTTTCCGCTCGGCTTGACCTCTTCCCGGATTTCAGCCGTAATTCCCTTTGCAGAAACCCGTTTAACCAAGTCTTCAGCATTTTCAATCCGCGAGAAAAATCCAAGCTGATAATATTTTATGATGCTGCCGGAAGTAGTAGCCTTCGGTACGCTCGATTTTGCTGCCTCCGACTTCGCTTCGCTTTTAGCAACATCGCCTTTAATTGAGTCGCCTTTTATCGTGTCGCCTTTTATCGTGTCGCCGGCGCTTCGTTTTGAATCCGGATTTACCTCGTAAGGAACCGACGCTGCAGAACGGGCGCTCTTAACAGTGTTTTGGGCTGCCTTTTCCCTCGAATCCTTTGTAAGTTCCTCAATTTCTTTCAAGTCGCCCAATTTTCGTGAACTGAAAAACCAGAAAGGCGAAGGCGAAATTTCCATCCGCGAGCAGATT
>JAILRX010000152.1 GCA_024697985.1 Treponemataceae bacterium
GCCTGAACCCTTACCACCAAAGGTCATCTTACCCTTTGAAGGCTTTCCAATCAGATCCTGTGCAGTTGCTGCATAATAAGCAGAGCGAGCGTTACCAATAGCATAGCCTGGAGACTCACTGGTCTCGCCTGTCAATACCTGACCCTGCGATGCCAAACGCCACTGTGTATCGGAAGAAGAATATACATATTTCTTGGCTGCTGGATCGGCCTTATAGACAGTTACCGTAGAATCTGCACCATTCATGTCCTTCACGGTGTAGGTAGAATCAACCTCTGTGGTGCTGTAGTATGCCCATGACGGTTTGCCCCAATAGTAGGCTGCCTTGGCTGCATAGTTCGAAGTAGGAACTTCCTGGGCAGCCATGTTATAGTCGTAGATGGTTACATTGGTGAACCAATCGGTCTCGTTGGCGGTGAAGTGTGCCACGGTATCCTTCACGGCAGGAATGCCACTGACAACAACCTCGCGGGTAGCCATCTCTGACTGGAGAACACCATCGGCTGCAGCAAATGCATAAACAGTGGCTGGCTCGGTAATGACTACAGGCTCGGTATAGAGAGCAGCATCGTCGACTGCCTCAATGCCATTGAAACTGTAATATACCGAAACACCTTCAGCAGCACTCATAGTGATGGTAGAATAACCTTCAGAATAGGCAACTGAGAGACTAGGGGCAGATGTTTGTTCATATACATTAATGGTAGATTCTGCAATTTCAGAATCATTATATCCAGCTACTACAACAAACGCCTTAACCACAATTCCATCGGTAGTAAATACCAAAGGCTCACTATAAACAGCACTTGCAGTGGTTGGATCGGTACCATCGGTAGTATAATAAATCTTGGCTCCAGAAATAGCAGAAGCAAGCGTTACTGTGGTCTGATTATTGGCATACTCGCATGTAATGGTTGGTTTCGCTGCAGCTACAACCGCACTCTTGGTACCAGCCAAATACTTCACAACGTTGCTAATCAAAGCAGTTCCGTTATCGCTAAGATTCAAATCTTCGTTGGCAATAATCTGGTCGGGCAGAATTGGCAACAACATATAGGCATTCTTCTTACCATGAACATGCATGGCATTTGCTTCGCCTGCGGTTGCATAGACCGCATCGGATGCAAAGTCTGACGATGCGTCAAGGCTATAAGCCAAAACACCGCTCTCGCCATTGAAGAGCACCAATTCATTGTCGTTATCACCTGAATATTCAAGATCGGCAAAAACTTCATCCTCCAAGTAATCTTCTGCCACGGTCAATGCTGCCAGGTTTGGATCAACTAGCGTATAACCGAATGCCGCACTTGGGTACAAATTCAAAATAGGCACACGGTTCAAACGGGCTGGCAAATAGGCTGCTGCACCCTCAACCTCCTGTGCGTCTTTCGAAAGTACAACCAAGTCGAACGTTTCGATACTATCGGCAGAAACTTCACCAGAAATCAACTGGGCAACATCAATATTCGACACCGTTGCATAACCATCCAATCCGACGTAAGCACGAAAAGCGTCAGACTCGACATCACCAGTATATACATAAGCAACATCTGGGTCTTCTTCGATTTCGGGTTCATCGCCATTATCGATAATGATGCTCTGGATATCAACACCACCACCAACTACTTCCAAATAGCAGTCAACCGAATCGGTGCTTTCTGTAGAAACCTCCCACACTAAAGTGTAGGTTCCTTCGCTACCTTCTACACCGGAGCCCAAGCAGATACCACCGGTTGGGCCTGAAATATAGTTCAAGGTAGAACTACCTGTCAAACCACGGTCTTTTGCCGTCGAATTGGCAGAACGGGCCATAACGGTTACCATCTGACCATTGACCAATTTAGGCAGGTAGGTACGCATACCCGCACGGCTCATACGGTAAGCCTTCGGACCAATCTTGAAATTATTACTAGTTTTCAAGCCGTTGGTTCCAATATACAAATGACTAACAAACTCCAAATCCTGACCATTGGCCTGCAAAGTGCCATAGAGCTTTGTTTTATCAGCCCAATAGGCACTCTCATCTTCTCCTGAGGTACTCCAATTCTGCGTATCGGCGATAAGGTTGGCACGATCGGTTTCTGAAACACCTTGGGTAAAATCCCAAGTCTTTCTTACCTGTGCATTGACAGCAACTACTCCTAAAAGTGACACTGCCATCAGTAATAAAGTTTTTTTCATTGTTGTGAATATTAAGTTAGAAGATTAATACAAATTCCATGGAACATAGTAACCCATCACACCCGAGTTGGCATTGACAGAACCAATCTTGGCGGTTACCGACTCGATGGTGGCACCTGTCGTGGATGTTTCGTATTTTGGTGCTACTCGATCGGAAATGATGGTTGGATCGCTATAACGTTC
>JAILRX010000158.1 GCA_024697985.1 Treponemataceae bacterium
GTTTGCACATCCTGCAAAACCGAAAATTGCGATTGCAACCAAAAGCAATGCGCACAAAGATTTGAAAGTCAAAGACTTTTTCATAATATACTCCTTTTAGGCAGGGCGTGTACCTAAACAGATTTTTTATTCCCTACGGAATAAATCTAAACAGTCTTTACGGCATTAGGACTCGCGTTTTTGGCGCATACCTCATCACTCCATGCTCAGGATTTTCACCTGATTCCCCGAAAAAACTGATTCAGCCAACTTTATGATTAAATTATATGAATTCTTATGTTTTGATTCAATATTGATGGACGGAACTTTTCTTTCAAAAATGAGACTTGACAATGGCACCTCTTCGGTCTAGTTTTTGTGTATGGACAAACAATCAATCAGACGTGAAATCAGGGCGAAACTGAAGACTCTTTCGTCGGACGAAATTGCCAGAAAAAGTACTGAAATCAACCTTCAGTTCGAAAACAATATGAAATTGCAGGAAACTTTTCAAAAAGCAGAAAATCTTGCCTTTTACATGCCCCTTTCAAATGAAGTTGATGTTACGCCATTGCTTTTGGATTCGCTGAGGAACGGCCGAAACTGCTATTTGCCGCGTGTAATTGATGACGGCAGGATGGAGTTTTTCAAATTGGACAATTCGGTTTCTCTTGAAAGCCAACTTGAATCCGGATGTTACGGAATTCTTGAACCTCTTTTGAGTTTGGAGCAGCTGAAAAAGCCGTTCTGCTATTCTGATTTTGCTGATATTGCAATCATCGTTCCGGGGCTTGCTTTCGGACGTGATTTTACAAGGGTTGGGAAGGGAAAAGGCTATTACGACAGGTTTTTTGAAAAATTGGATTTGGAAGGATTTAAGGTTTCGAAGATTGCAGTCTGCTTTGATTGCCAGCTTTTTGATTCTGTTCCCCACGATGAATACGACAAAAAGGTCGACATCATCGTGACGGAAAGTCAGTTAATTGTAATTTAGAAAAATTATGCTATATTAATGATATACGAATCTTATAAAGGAGTTTTCATTATGGAAGTTATACAAAGTTTTACTATCGATCATACAAAATTAAAACCTGGAATTTATGTTTCACGTGTTGATAAAGGTTTTACCACTTATGATCTTCGCATCACAGAACCGAACAAGGAGCCAGCTATCGCACCTTCGGCTATTCATAGTCTTGAACACTTGATGGCAACTTGGTTCCGAAATTCCAAAGTAAAGGATGATGTCGTATACGTTGGTCCTATGGGATGTTTGACCGGAATGTATATAATTATGACTGGAAACTACACTGTTCAGGATATGCGAAATTTGACGATAGAATGCCTTGAATGGATTCTAACTCAAGATGAAGTTCCTGCAACCCAGCCAGAAAGTTGCGGAAACTATTTGTTACATGATTTGCCTATGTGTAAATGGGAAAGCGCTCGTTATCTTGACCGTTTGAAAAACAATTTTCACAGCGAATATACAAAACTTCAGATTACGCTTGAAGATGGAAAAGTTTTTGCAGACGCGTAAATTATAAAATCATAAAAACAATCGAAAAAAAAGGCAGGACAACTTTTTCAAATCGTCCTGCCAAAATTTTAGTTAACCTGAATTTAGTCCAAATCTGGGTTCTGGAAGAAAGTTTTGGTACTGTTATCCAAAATGATGACCTTGTTTCCTCGAATCTGGCCTGTAACGTCGTAATCCTGCCATACGACCGGATTTCGGTAGCTGTCTACGTGAGGTCCGGTTGTATCGCGCGAATCTCCGGCTGCATTAAGCATCTGGTTGAAGAATTCTCCACCGTTTGGAATTTCTTCACCGAAACCGCCGTTTTCACATTCACGGTCCAGCCACTGCTCATCAACGTTACCGGCAAGCGTGTTCGTACTGAGGAGAGGTACCATATCGCTTCGGTCGCAGAGTCGGTGGAGTTCACCTTCTCGTGTGTCGCGGGCCAGAAGTGGAGAACCATAGGTTACGACGTTCAGAACTTCGTAATTGTTCTTTACGTTGTCCTGAGCGGCTGCCTGCTGTGCTATCATTCCACCAAGTGAGTGTCCGGTAATCAAAATATTACTGCCCTGTGGAAGACCGACCGTCAAAGGTCCTGCAGTTCCATTTGTTCCAATTCTATCAGCAGATCTTTCGTAGGCGCTTGCGTTTCCTGTAATGATATAGCTGATGTTATCAAGATAGTCACTTCCACCTTCTGTTCCAGACTGCAAGTCTGTCCAGATGCCGGTCGACTGGCCACTAACCATTTCAGTTCCAGAAAGGGTAACTACGTAAAGTTCTGTCACGCCTTCGTCATTCCTATCAGTTGCAATATTGAAAGTTTCGGCCTTATCACTTGTCATCATGTAGCCCTTTGTGATTGTGACAGGTCCGTAAACACCTTCGTTGTAGCCTTCACCAATGAGGTTATAAAGATCATAAGATTTTGCCAAAGTTCTTGTCGTGTTGCTTGCAAACTGCGGCACAGAACTCATGTTGCCAAGCAGAGGATCTGTCGTAACTGTACGGCTATCTCCTGCAAAGTTTTCATCGAGGCTTACCCAGAGGGCAGGAACGATACCCTTATCAGTTTTTGTAACGCCATCAGTGTTGCCAGGGTTTCCGTTTTCCTTGACGTAATAGAAGTTCTGCTTGTCATTATCCTTTTTAGGAGTTCTAA